>CAMEZU010000124.1 GCA_945947925.1 uncultured Verrucomicrobiota bacterium | reverse complement strand
GCCTCGTCGTCGACGGCCCTGTGCATCGCCGCGATGACAGACGGGGCGGGCGGCTCGGTGACGTCGCCGATGCCGAGGCGGATGATATTCGCTTCCGGATGCGCGGCCTGATGGGCGGCGACGCGGTGCGCGATCTCGGCGAAGAGATAAGTCGGTGCGATCTTGGCGTAGTTCTCGTTAACATGCAACATATTAGGCGTCCTCCTCTGTCTCGTCGCCCTTCGGAAGAAATCCGGGCAGGGCTGCGAGTGATGTGTAAAACAGCGTAAGCACGGCGGACGACCTCATGGGACAGTCCCCGAAACTGTGAATGACGGTCGCCAACGCCGACATCAGGATGCAGAACGCCGGCGCCGGCAGCACGAACAGCGCGACGGGCTTCGCCGGCAGATCCGCGGGCTTGGCGAAGCGCGTGCCGCGGTAAAGCCGTTTCCAGGTCGTGGCCACGGGCGCCAGCAGGAACAGGACCGCCGACACCATCAGCCCGAAGCCGACCAGGCCGTGCTCGGCCAGGAACTGAAGGTAGTCGTTGTGGACGTTGATGCCGCCGACCTTCTGCAGCTGCTCGTATTCCTCGTCCGTCATCTCGGGAATGCAGAAGTGCTTGTAGCCCCATCCGCCGCAGCCGAAGAACGGATGCGACTTCCAGACGCGGAAAGCGACGCGCACGTGGTACTGTCCCGCCCCCGTTCCGGAAATGCGGTCGAGGCTGTCGCGCACGTCGATTGTCGCGACCTCGCGCTGGAAGTCGCGGCGGAAGCCCTCGACCGGCTTGTCCGCGGCGACCTCCTCCTGCCCGTCGCCGCCGGAGGCCATGATGCGACGTTGCGTCTCGTCCGACATGAACACGAAGAAGACGGTGGCGATCAGCACAAGGACGATCAGGTTGGCCGCCATGATCTTAAACCGCTTGACCTTCTTCATCCGCGCGAGAAAGCACGTGAAGGTATGGACGTAGAAGATGATCGCGAGCGCAGAACAGAGCAGGATCGCCGCGCGCGACAGCGTCATCATCGCCGAGAAGAAGAACACCATCGCGGGAACAAGCAGGAGATGCTTGCGCCAGAACGCCTTGTGCGAGGCCTGCGCGACGGAATCGTGGCCCTTCTCCGCAGCCTCCAGACGGGCCTCCTCGACCTTCCACCGCCACAGGCCGATTGACAGTCCGAAGAGCGTCGTGAAGTAGTCGCCCGCCATGTTCGGATAGCCGAAGGTCGAGAAGAAATACGCCTTCGTTCCCTCGAGATCCGCCCAAAGCGGACCCTGCGCGCCCGTCACCGCCTGGCAGATGCCGATCGCGCTGAGGGCGAGGCCGTTCCAGACGATCAGCTCGAGGACCGTCCGCTTGCCGCGCTTCAGCAGGGCGTGCTTCACGGCTACCATCGCCAGCAACGTCGGCACGAACCACATGACGACCGTCAGGTGCTCGGCCCGATTGACGCAGAACGGCATGAACGGGGCGGGCGGCGCTGCGGACGCGCCGTCGAACTTGATCTCGGGATAGGAGCAGACGGGGCACAGGCCCGTGTTGAAGAACGGCACGAGAAGGACAAGCGCGAACGCGAGCGACACCCAGGTCAGCGGGTCCCGGCGGATCGCGCGCCAGACACGCTTGCGGGCCTGGTACGTCGTCTCGCCCGCATGGCGCTGCGGAAAGCAGACCATCACCTCGAGCAACAGGGCGAACAGCCACGGCATCGTCGGCATCAGCGCCGACGGCACGGTTCCACCGAAGATCCAGGCGAAGGCGCCGCAGACGACAGCAACCTGAATCGCGACAATGTTATCGTACAGAAACCACATGTTCCATCACCTTCTTCACGGCGTCCGCTTCGGACACCTTGCACACCCGTTCACCCTTGACGTAAAGCAGGAACTCGCCGTCGCCGCCGCAGAGCGCGATGTCCGCGCCCTTCGCCTCGCCCGGTCCGTTCACGACACACCCCATGACGGCCACACGGGGGATTGTTTGATTGCTTGATCGTTTGATCGTTTGATGGCAGTAGGCCTCAAGGGCGTTCTCGACCTCCGCCGCCACCTTGAAGAGATTCACCTTCGTGCGCCCGCAGGTCGGACAGGACGTGATCGACGGGCCCGCCGGCTTCAGCCCGAGCGAGCGGAGGATCTCCATCCCGACGCGGACCTCCTGCTCCGGACGGTCCGTGAGCGACACGCGGATCGTGTCGCCGATGCCCTCCGCCAGGAGAATCCCGAGCGCCACCGCGTTGCGCACCGCCCCGGGCAGGAACGTTCCCGCCTCGGTCACCCCGACATGCAGCGGACAGTCCGTCCGCTCCGCCAGCAGCCGATACGCCGCCAGCGTCGTCAGCACGTTCGACGCCTTTACCGAAATGACGACGTCCCGGAAGCCCTCGTCCTCCAGCAGCTTGAGATGGCCGAGCGCCGAACGGCAGAGCGCCTCCTCGACCGGCAGCGTCCCGGCGCGCACCTGCGCGTCAAGCTCCTTTTCGAGGCTCCCGAAGTTGACGCCGATGCGGATCGGCACGCCTTTCGCCTTCGCCGCTCGCGCCACGGCCTGCACGCGGTCGCGCCCCCCGATGTTGCCTGGATTCAGGCGCAGCGCGTCCGTCCCCGCCTCGATCGCCGCGAGCGCACACCGATAGTCGAAATGAATGTCGGCCACAAGGGGAATCGGCGAGGCGGGACGAATCTCGCCGAGCACCTTCGCCGCCTCCAGGTCGGGAACCGTCAGGCGGTAGAGGTCGCACCCGAGGTCCGCGCAGCTCTGGATCTGCGCCAGGATGCCGGCCCCGTCGTGCGGATCGACGTTGCTCATCGTCTGCACGCTCACGGGAGCACCGCCGCCGATCGGAAGACCGCCGACGCTGATGGAACGGGTCGGTCTAGAACGCATAGACGTCCTCCGGTCGGACAAGCTCGATCGCGTCGGCGGGATCGTCCGCATGGTGAATGCGCCAGCTGCGCAGCGAGTCCGTGAAGATGAGAAGCGCCATCAATCCGAGCAGGAGGTACATAAAGCCCATCGACAGCCAGCCGACGACCTTCTCCGGGACGCGGCGACGGAAGACGATCGCGATGAGCGCAAAGAGGATGAGTCCGCCGTCCAGCACCGGAATCGGCAGGAGGTTCATCACCGCCAGGTTCGTGTTGAGGAAACGCAGGAAGCCGAGTCCGTCGTTGAAATCGCGCCGCATGCTCCGGTAGATGCCCTCGGCGATCAGCACGGGACCGCCCACCGCCTTGCTCGTCCCCTTCGCCTCCTTCGGCGTCACCAGCGCCTTCAGGACACGGAAAATCGACCCGGCGTCCCACGCCAGCTGCTTGAACGGATTGCGATCGGGCATCCACGCCACCGCCCCCGTCTCGTTCGCGACGCTCGTCGCCTCGATGAAGAACGCACCGGTGGAGGGATTGCGCTTCGGGGCGATGACGACCGTCTTCTCCTCGTACTCGCGCGCGTCAGCCGGGATCTCGGACATGACCGAGAGCTCGGTTTCCGAGCCCGCCGCCGCCAGCGCCGACAGCACGGCATCGCGCGTCGCAACGGGAACGCCGCCGACGGAAAGAATCGTGTCGTCCGCGCGCAGGCCCGCCCGCTCGGCAGCTCCGCCCGAGACAACCTCGGCCACGATGGGCAGCACGTCGTTCGTCGCACACGTCAGCTGCAGGCAGTTGCCCAGGATCCAACGATTGCCGTACTGCCTCTTCGCAGAGACCGGCGTCATCTCAAGCTTCAGCAGCTCCTCCCCGCGACGGACCTCCAGGACCGACGGACGCTCCGTGTCCGCCTCGTCGATCTCCTGCACCAGGTCTAGCTCGGAGGTGACGCACGCACCGTTGAAGGAGACGATCCGGTCGCCGACCTTGAGTCCCGCCTTCTCGGCCACGCTCGCCTCGCCCCAGAAGCCGCCGACAACCGCCGGGTAGCGATTGGTCACGCAGACAAAGCCAAAGTCGCCGTCCGTCGCCGTCAGCTTCAGCGTGCGCACCTCAGTCAGCGCCACCGGACGGCGCACCACGAATTCCGTCGGCTCGCCGTTCGAGATCTGCACCTCGGTCTGCAGCTCGGACCACGTGGTCACGGGATGTCCGCCGACGGAAACGACGATATCGCCCGCCCGCAGTCCCGCCTCCTTCGCCACGCTCCCCGATGCAAAGCCGCCGATCTCCGTCGTCAACTCGCCAAACTTCGCGGACGGGATCAGCGACAGGACGACCGCCAGCACGACCGCCAGGACGATGTTCATCGCCGGACCCGCAACGGCAACCAAAAGCTCCTTCCAGGCGGGGATCTTCCTTTTCGCCGTTCCCTCGTCCCCCTTGCCCTTTTCCCCTTCAAGCGCCTTCGTCCCCTCCGGGTCGACGTCCGGGATCGAAACGTAGCCGCCAAGCGGAATCCAGCTCAGCCGGTACTCGACGCCGTTGATCGTCTTCTTCCAGATTGCCGGCCCGAAGCCAATCGAAAACCGCTCGACCTTGAGCCCGAGCTTCAACGCCACGATGAAATGCCCGAACTCGTGAATCGCAATCGCGAGCGAGAACATGAGCACGCACAGAAAGATATAACCGATGGTAATCAAGATATCCATTCTAACCCTCCAACTTCCGCCACGTCCAGTCGTTCGCCTCCAGGACGGCCTCCAGCGAATCGCACGCCATCTGCGGCGCCGCCGAAAGGCACTTCTCGACCGATTCCGCAATCTGCACGTAGCCGATGCGACCCGCCAGGAACGCCGAGACAGCCCACTCGTCCGCCGCCGCCAGCACGGCCGTCGCACAGCCGCCCGCCTGACACGCCTCCTTCACAAGCCGAAGACACGGAAAGCGGACGGGATCCGGCGCACGGAAATGCAACGCGCCAATCGCGGAAAGATCGAGCCGCTGACGCTCCGACGACAGTCGGTCCGGCCCCGTCAGCGCGTACTGGATCGCCACGCGCATGTCCGGCGGCGACAACTGGGCGAGCGTCGAACCGTCCGTAAACGTGACGAGCGAATGCACGATCGACTCGGGATGCACCACGACGTCGATGCGGTCGACCGGCACGTCGAACAGCCATCGGGCTTCCAGAATCTCGAAACCCTTGTTCATCATCGTCGACGAATCGACCGTCACCTTCGGGCCCATCTTCCACCGCGGATGATTGAGCGCCTGCGCGACTGTCACCGTGGACAAGTCTGCCGGAGCATCAAGGAACGGCCCGCCCGAAGCGGTCAGAATCAGCCGATCCACCGAAGACCGAGACCCCAAACCGAGACCTCTTTCCCCCGCCAGGCACTGGTCAACCGCCGAATGCTCGGAATCGACCGGCAGGAACCTGACCCCCGCCCGCCGCGCCTCGCGCGTCACGAGCTCGCCCGCCATGACCATCACTTCCTTGGTCGCGAGCGCGATGTCCATGCCCTTCGCAATCGCCGCCAGCGTCGGCTTCAGACCCGACAGCCCGACCGTCGCCACCAGGCAGATGTCGGCGTCGTTCTCCTCGACGGCCCGCACGGCGGCATCCTCGCCGACGTACGCCTTCGCCCCCAGCCGACGCGCCAGGTCCTCGCACGCGTCCTTCGACCGCAACGCGGCAACGGCCGTCACGGAGAACTCATCCGGATGCGACAGGACGATATCGACGGCATTGCGCCCAATCGATCCCGTCACACCTAGAATTATCAGTTTTTTCGCCATTTGAAATATTATATCAAAAATCGTCTGTTCCTTGTGCAGGGCTCGGGGATTTTTGATATAATACGCCCCGTTTTGTGCGCGCCACCTGTGAAGTCCGCCAAACACCAAGGGATTGTAGCTCAACTGGACAGAGCGACGGTTTCCTAAACCGTAGGTTCCGGGTTCGATTCCCGGCAGTCCCACCAAATAT
>CAMEZU010000123.1 GCA_945947925.1 uncultured Verrucomicrobiota bacterium | reverse complement strand
CGACTGGGGCAACCAGCGCGTCACGCGCAGTCTCATCCGTCTTTACAAGTCGAAGGGAATCAACGCCGTGCGGCTGCCGGTCACTTGGGGCGCGCACTTCGACGTCGACGATCCCGAGCACCGACTCCAGCCTGCCTTTCTCGATCGGGTGCAGGATGTCGTTGATTTCTGTCTCGACGAGGGAATGGTGACGATTCTCAACATTCATCATGACGGCGGTTCGGCGGGCTGGCCGAAGGAATGGCTGACGATTGACGGGGTCAACGAAGACAGGTCGAATCAGATCCTCGCCGATCTCTGGAGGCAGATCGCCTTGCGTTTCAAGGACTACGGCGAGCATCTCGTCTTCGAGTCCTTTAATGAGATCCGGAAGGCGAAGAGTCATCCCGGTGAAGACGGGCAGCAGGCGGGACAGGACGACTGGGGCGGGAAGCCGCTCTACTGCAAGACGGTCAACCGTTATGCCAAGACGTTCTATGATGTCGTTCGCGCGACGGGCGGCAACAATGCGAAACGCTATCTGATCATCCCGACGTATGCGGCGACCGACTACGAGCCGTCCTGCCGCGCCTGGGCGCATCCGAATCCGTCTGACAACCACGTGATGGTCTCGATCCATGCCTACGAGCCGGTCGGCTTTACGCTCTGCGGAGAGGATCCGCACTACAACCGCGAAGAATTCGGCAAGCGCTTCAGCGAGGTCTTCGCGCTTTTCGACGAGGTCTTTCTCAAGAAGGGGATTCCGGTCGTCATCGGTGAAGTCAATGCGGACCTCCGCTTCTACGACGCGGAGAAGACGATGCCGAACGATGCGGACCGCGTCAACTGGGCGAAGCACTACGGTTATGTCGCGGGACGTGCGGGCTGCCCCTGTTTTCTCTGGGAGCCGGGTGGCAAGCTCGGCATGGGGCTCATCGACCGCAAGAATCTCACCTGGACCCATCCCGAAGTCGTCGACGGATTCCTCCGCGGACTGAAGGCCGGGCGCAAATCGCAGACCAAATAAAACCGAAACAATTAAACAGAAACCATGAAAACGACTCTTTTTTTAGCTTGTCTTGCAGTCTCTTCGGCTTTTGCCGTCACGTCGCCCAAGTTCGACGGGACGAAGTTCCTGGGCAATCCGCTTCTCGACCATCACTTCACGGCCGATCCGACGGCTGTCGTGTACAAGGGCCGGCTCTACGTCTACGGGACGAACGATCATCAGCAGTACGAGAATCCGAATGCGGAGAACAAGAACACGTACGAGAAGATCAAGACGCTCACCATCATGTCCACGGCGGACATGGTGAACTGGACGTATCACGGGGAGATCCCGGTCTCGACGATTGCGCCGTGGATCATCAACAGCTGGGCGCCGTCGATTGTCTCGCGCAAGGAAGGGGACGGGAAGACGCATTTCTACCTCTACTTCTCGAATTCGGGTTGCGGTACGGCGGTTCTCACCGCGACCGATCCGATCGGACCCTGGACGAGTCCGCTTTCGAAGTCGCTCGTCGACCAGCAGTCAACGAATACGAAGAAGTGCAAGGTGCCGTTCGACCCCGGCGCGGCGATTGCGCCGGACGGGACGGGATACCTCACCTTCGGAGGTGCCGAAGCGCGACTGGTGAAGCTCGGCCCCGACCTTCTCTCCGTGGTCGGTGAAGCCGTGATTCCGCCGGCGCCGTACCACTTCGAGGCGAATGAGCTCAACTTCATCGGTGACACCTGCGTCTACACCTACAACTGCGACTGGACGGCGCACGAACCGTGGAACTACGACTGTCCGAAGCCGTCCACCTGCTCGATGGTCTACGAGACCTCGAAGACGCCGCTCGATCCAACGAGCTGGAAGATGGGCGGCGACTACAACGCCAATCCGATGATCCAGGGCAATACGCCGTGCAACAACCACACGCATCTGCACAAGTTCAAGGGCACGTGGTATCTCATCTACCACGATCAGGAGCTGCAGTTCAAGTTGCTCGGGGAGAACCACGGCTACCGCAACATCAACATCGATGTCTGCGAAGTCGACGAGAAGAACGTGACGATCAAACCGTGTAAGAACACGAAGGAAGGCGTCGCACAGGTCGAGAAGCTGAATCCCTACGTCAGGGTCGAAGCCGAGACGACGGCGGCGACGGCGTCAATGACGTTCAAGCCCGCGGGGAAGCTCGGCAATATGATCGCCGTCCCGAAGGAGGATGGCGCGTTCGTCGCCGTGCGTGGCGTCGATTTCGGACCGAAGGGGGCGCAGAAGTTTGCGCTGGTCGCAAAGGGCGCAGGACGCGTCGAGGTGCGACTCGACAAGCCGGACGGCTTGCGTGTCGCGACCGTTGAGCTGCCGGATGGGCCGGACTTCAAGAAGCGCGCCGTGAATCTTGAGAACGTCCCGACAGGCGTTCACGATCTCTTTCTCGTCACGACCGGAACGCCCGAGCTCGACTGCTGGCAGTTCGCACCTGCAAAGTGAGCGACGCCATGCGAAAGATCTCGCTCTTCGCTTTCATCCTGTCTTTCCTTTCCGCAGCCGCTGCGGTTACCGACAAGGCGCGTCTCGTCGTCCTCACCGACCTCGCGAACGAACCTGACGACGAGGAGTCGCTCGTTCGCCTTCTCGCGTACGCGAACGAGTTCGACTTCGAGGGACTCGTTGCGACAACCTCGTGTCATCTCCGCGAGAATCCGAGGGAGGACATCCTCCGCCACACGATTGAGGCGTACGCGCAGGTCTGGACGAATCTCGTCGTCCACGCGCCGGACTATCCGACGCCGGACTTTCTCCGGTCGGTTGCCGCATCGGGCCAGCCCGGCTTCGGTACGAACAGCCTCGATGTCGCGTCCGCCGGTTCGCGTCTCATTGTTGCGGCGATGAAACGCGACGATCCGCGTCCCTTGTGGGTCTCGGTCTGGGGCGGACCCAACACGTTGCACCGCGCCTTGCGCGACTGCCGCGACGAGCTGTCGTCCGAAGCGTTCGCGGCCGCGCAGAAGAAGCTGCGCGTCTACGCGATCTCGGATCAGGACGATTCGGGTCCCGCGATTCGCCGTGAGTTTCCGCTGGTCACCTGGATCGTCGACCCGAGCTATCCTTACGACTGGCGCGACTACTGGTGGGCGACGTGGGGCGGAATCTCGGGTGACGTGCGCGGTGTCGATCGGGCGAAGAACCTGCCGTTCGTCGACTATGTCGATAACGCATGGCTCAAGGCGAACATCACGGATGTCGGGCCGCTCGGCGCGTGCTACCCGCCGCACATCTGTATCATGGAAGGTGATACGCCTTCCTTTCTGGGGTTGATCCGTAACGGACTCGGCTGGAGCGAATCGCCGGACTACGGCGGCTGGGGAGGGCGCTACGTGTGGCGCACGTTCAAGGACGAGCCGCATCCGATCTGGACCTCGCCCGAACAATGCGAAGAATACTACGGCACCTGGCGCAACGGCAATTCGATCGTCCGCTGGCGCGAGGACTATCAGCTCGACTTCGCCGCGCGCATCCGCTGGAGCGTGACGCCGCGGTATGAGGACGCGAACCACAATCCGATCGCGGTGGTGAACGGTGAATCCGGGCGTGCCGTCCTTCATCTCACCGCCGTTCCTGGTGCGACGCTTGCGCTTGATGCGTCGGGTTCGTCCGATCCCGACGGCGATCGCCTGTCCTACAGCTGGCAGATCTACCGCGCCGCAAGTTCACTGAAGGGCGGTACGCTGAAGGCCGACGGCGCAAAGGCGACTGTCGATCTCTCCGAGGTGGCGGCCGACGGACGGGGAGACCTTCACGTCATCCTCCGCGTCCGTGACAGCGGGACGCCCTCCCTCGCCGCCTACCGCCGCGTCATCGTCCATGTCGGCCGCAGGCCTCCGCGGACAGCTTCAGCACGCTAGCCGTGCGCGTACGCCACCACCCTGTGGGGTGGTGGTGCGGGAGAGGTTTTCCGTGTTAGAATATCGGCATGAAAAACCTCTCCTTTGTTTTTGCGCTGTCGACGGTCCTTTCGTCCGCCGTTCTTCTGGCCGACCCCGTCACCTGCCTGTCGCCCGACGGGCGTGCGGTTGTCACGTTCGACCTCACCGCCGTGGGTGAACCGACCTATTCATTCGCGTTCCGCGGCGAGACCGTGATCGCGCCGTCAAGGCTCGGCTTTGACATCAAGGCGCTCGGGGCGGATGCGTTTGACGGACGCAAGGCGGCGGACCTGCGGCGCGACTTCGTGCTGACGGATGTCAAACGCGCGACTGCGGACGAGACGTGGAAGCCCGTCTGGGGCGAGGAGAAGGAGATTCGTGACCACCATAACGAACTCCTTGTCGCGCTTGTGCAGAAGACGACGGGGCGTCGCATGAACGTGCGGTTCCGTGTTTTCGACGAGGGACTCGGCTTCCGCTACGAGTTTCCGTCCGAAGAGGACAAGGGGGTCGCGCGCCTCGTGCCGGGACAGCAGATCGTCCCGCAGGGCCAGACGCAGCCGCTGACGCACTTCACAATCGTCGAGGAACGCACGCGCTTCAACCTGCCGTGCGATCCGCTCGCCTGGTGGATTCCGGCGGACTACGAGACGCAGGAGTACCGCTACACGAACTCGAAGGTGACGGAGATCCCGTCCCTCTTCAAGGGCGCGCCCGATGCGAACCTCTCCTCGACGCTCACGCCCGTGCCGTGCGTGCAGACGGCGCTCATGCTGAAGTATCCGAGCGGACTGCTCGTCAACCTCCACGAGGCTGCTTGCGTCGACTATGCGACGATGCACCTGAAGGTCGACGGACACGACTTCGAGTCCTACCTGACCCCTGATGCGACGGGCGCGAAGGGCTGGCTCCAGACGCCGTGCCGTTCGCCGTGGCGCACGGTCATCTGCGGCGCGAAGGGGGCGGACATCCTTTCCTCGCGCCTGACGCTCAACCTCAACGAGCCGTGTGCGCTCGCGGATACGAGCTGGATTCATCCCGTCAAGTATGTCGGCGTCTGGTGGACGATGATCACCGGCGCGAAGAACTGGGCGTACAAGCCCGATCCGACGATGCACGCGGCGAATACGACGAACGTGATCCGCCACCTCGACTTTGCGGCCGAGCACGGTTTCGACGAAGTGCTCGTCGAAGGCTGGAACATCGGCTTCGAGGACTGGTTCGGCAAGGAGAAGGACGCCGTCTTCGATTTCGTCACGCCCTACCCCGACTTCGATCTCGAGGGACTCAACGCCTATGCGAAGAAGAAGGGCGTCAAGCTCATGATGTACCACGAGACGAGCGCCTCGACGCGCAACTACGAGCGCTGCCTTGATGCGGCGTACGGCCTCATGAAGCGCCTCGGCTACGACTCCGTCAAAGCGGGCTACGTCGGCAACATCCTGCCGCACGGCGACCACCACTACTCGCAGTGGAGCAACAACCACTACCTCTACTGCATCAAGGAGGCGGCGAAGCGCCAGATCATGGTCAACCAGCACGAGGCGGTGCGTCCCACGGGACTCTGCCGCACCTGGCCGAACCTGATCGGCAACGAGTCCGCCCGCGGCACGGAGTACGAGTCGTTCGGCGGCAACAATCCCGACCATACGACGATCCTGCCGTTCACGCGGCTTATCGGCGGACCGATGGACTATACGCCCGGCATCTTCGAAGCCGATCTCTCGAAGGTCTGTCCGTGGAAGAAGCAGTTCATCTCAACGACGCTCTGCGGACAGCTTGCGCTCTACGTGACGATGTACTCGCCCCTCCAGATGGCGGCGGATCTTCCCGAGAACTACGAGAAGCGCCTCGATGCGTTCCAGTTCATCAAGGACGTCCCGTGCGACTGGGATGAGACGCGCTATCTCGAGGCGGAGATCGGCGACTACCTGACGATCGTCCGCAAGGCGAAGGGCAAGGACGAATGGTAC
>CAMEZU010000122.1 GCA_945947925.1 uncultured Verrucomicrobiota bacterium | reverse complement strand
CTGGCCGAAGCGCTTCGAGGACACCGCCGTCCAGCAGATGGGCACCTACAACAACAAGAAGGTCATCTACAACGAGCGCTTCTACGTCGGCTACCGCTGGTTCGACGAGAAGGGCATCGAGCCGCTCTTCCCGTTCGGCTACGGCCTCAGCTACACCACGTTTGCCTATGGCGAACCGCAGGTGGAGGTGACAGGTGGAGGTGAAGAGTGGAAGGTCTCCGTCCCCGTCACGAACACCGGCAAGGTCGACGGCAAGGAAATCGTCCAGCTCTACGTCGAGCCGGTCGAGCATACCGTCGAGCGCGTGAAGAAGGAGCTGAAGGGCTTCCGGAAGGTCGCGCTCAAGGCGGGCGAGACCAAGGTCGTGACGATGTCCGTCACGCCGCGTGCCTTTGCGTACTACGACGTCCTCACGCACCGCTGGCGCACCGTCCCGGGCACCTATAACCTGCTTGTGGGTGCGTCGGCCGCGGACATCAAGGGCAAGGTCAGCGTGAAGGTCGAGAAGGAGATTCTGTTCGACGAGTGAATGAGGGACGCAGTCCGATGAGACGGGAATTGGTGCTGATGGCGATGGTTTTTGTCGGATGTGCGTGTGCGGCGACCGAGTTGCCGCGCGTGACCCTGCAGACGGGCGACCGTCTGCAGGGTTTTGTCGTCCGGACGGTCGAGGAGCTGCCGGACATCCGCGCGCGGTTCGTGCGGATGACGTACGAGAAGAACGGGGCGGACCTCGTCTGGCTCGCCCGCGCCGAGGAGAACAAGACCTTCGGCATCGCCTTCCGCACGCCGCCCGAGGACGATACGGGCGTGGCGCACATCCTCGAGCATTCCGTCCTCTGCGGCTCGGGACGCTTCCCCGTCAAGGAGCCGTTCGTCGAGCTGCTCAAGAGCTCGATGGCGACCTACCTCAACGCGTCCACGTGGCCGGACCGCACCTGCTACCCCGTCTCGACCCGCAACGCGAGGGACTTCTCCAATCTCATCGAGGTCTATCTTGACGCCGTCTTCGATCCGCGCTGCGTCCGCGAACCCTGGGTGCTGGACCAGGAGGGCTGGCACTACGAGGCCGCAGGGGACGGTTCGCTGACGCGCTCGGGCGTCGTCTACTCCGAGATGAAGGGCGCCTTCGCAAGTCCCGACACCCTCGCGTTCCACGGACTCAAGCGACTCCTCTTCCCCGACACCTGCTACGGCTTCGTTTCCGGCGGCGATCCCGCGCATATCCCGGAGCTCACCTTTGATGCCTTCAGGGCGTTCTACGCGAAGCACTATCATCCGTCGAACGCCCGCATCTTCCTGGACGGCGACCTCGACCTCGCGTCCGTCCTCGCCCAGCTCGACCGCGTCCTTTCCCGCTACGACCGCGTCGAAGTGAAGTCGCAGATTCCGCTTCAGCGTCCCGTCGCGCGCCGGGAATCGGTCCGTTACGAAAGCGCTGTCGAGGACCGCCGCGTCATCCTCAAGGACGGCTGGGTCTTCTCGTCCTTCGCGGACCGCGAGACGCAGCTCGTCTTCGACGTGCTTTCCGACTACTTCACCGGCACCAACGAGTCCCCGCTCAAGAAGGCCCTGCTGGACGCGGGGCTCTGTGACGACGTCGACTTCTACGCGACCTCGTTCAAGCAGCTGATGGCCTGCGTCACGGTCCGCAACACGACCCCGGACCGGGCCGATGCCTGCCGCCGCGTCATCCGCGAGACCTTCGAGAAGGCCTGCCGCGAGGGACTTGACCGCAAGCGCCTGCTCGCCATTCTCGACAAGCTCGAGTTCCAGCGCCTCGAACTTGACACGGGCCGCTCCCCGAAGGGCATCGTCCTCATGAACCTCGCGATGGACGGCTGGATCCAAGACGGCAATCCGGCAGACGCCTTCCGTTTCAGCGAGCTCTTTTCCGCCGTCCGCGCCAAGCTCGGCGACCGCCTCTTCGAGTCCTGTCTCGAGCGCTTCGTCCTTGCGAATCCGCACCGCGCCGAGCTGACGCTGCTGCCGTCCGCGACCCTCGGCGCCGAGCGCGCCAAGGCCGAGGCGGAGAAGCTGGCGGCGTTCCGCGAATCCCTGCCGCTCGAGGAGCTGACGCGCCTGACGGAAGGGGCCTTCGCCCTCAAGAAGCGCCAGTCCGCTGCGGACCGTCCTGAGGACCTCGCGACGCTGCCGCGCCTGCGGGTTGCCGACGTTCCGCTCGAGGGACGCGTGACGCCGTGCGCGACGAGCGTGACGGACGGCGTCACGGTGCTCCGTCCCGACGTCGATGTCGAGGGACTCTTCTACCTGCGCCTCAGCTTCAAGGTCGACGACCTCTCCGATGACGAATTGCGCGACCTGCCGCTTCTGGCGTCCCTTGTCGGACAGCTCCGCACCGCGAAGCGCTCAGCCGCCGATCTCCAGACGGCGATCGACGGCACGTTCGGCGACTTCTCGCTCGATCCGTCCGCCTCTCTCCGCGGCACCTGGCTCACCGTCAACGTCTCCGCCCTCAACCGTCGCCAGGACGAGGTCCTTGCGCTCGTGCCCGAAATCCTGTTCGAGACATCCTTTGACGACGCCCGCGCCATTGCGGACCTGCGCACGCAGGTGCGCGAGCACCTGGAGCGCGCCGTGAGCAGGAGCGGCGATTCCTTCGCCATGCGCCGGGCGGTGCGCGGCTTCTCCAAGTCGGCGCGCCAGGCCGAACTCCTGGAGGGGATCGATCAGATCCGCCGCCTGCAGGAGCCGGCGCGCACGACCGATTTTGCCGCCCTGGCGAAGAAGGTCTTTGTGCGCGAGCGTCTGACCGTGACCGCGACCGCCGGGGCCACCGATGCCTTTGTCGCCGACCTGATCCGGTCCGTTCCCGCACGGGGCGCCGTTGCGCCGTCGCCGGCGCAGCACGCCGTCAGGACTCCGCCTGCGCCCGCCGTTTCCGAGGGCTTCGAGATTCCGGGCACCATCGCGTTCTCCGCGCTGGGCGCGCATCTGCCGTCCGGGCAGCAGCGTCGCGGCGAGCATCTCGTCGCGGGACGCATCGTTTCGCTCGACCACCTCTGGAACGCCGTGCGCGTGAAGGGCGGCGCGTACGGGGCGAGTCACTTCGTGTCCCAGAGCGGCAACGTCGTCTTCCGCAGCTACCGCGATCCGAATCCCGCCGGCGCCCGTCAGGCGTTCCTCAAGGCGGGACAAGCCCTGCGGGATTTCGTTGCGTCCAAGCAGTCCTTCGAGAAGTTCCAGGTCGCCTCGATCGGCACGCTCGAGCCCTACCGCTCGCCGAAGGCCGAGGTGGACGCCGTGCTGGCCGAGCGCCATTTCGCGGGACGCACGCCCGAGGACCTGCAGCGCACGCGGCGCGAGGTGCTGTCCGTCACGCCGGCGGCGCTCCTCAAGGTGGCGGACGAGCTTGACGCCGCCGTCACGAACGGCGTCTTGTGCGTCGTGGGCGCGAAGTCCATTCTCGACAGCTGTGCGCTCGACCGCGTCGAGCCGATTGTCCCGTCAAAGTCAAAGGAGACGAAATGACTGACTTTTCCAAGCTTCTCAATCCCGAACAGTGCGCCGCCGCGACCGCTGGCGACGGACCGATCCTCGTCCTCGCGGCGGCCGGCACGGGCAAGACCCGGACGCTCGTCCATCGCGTCGCGTATCTCGTCGAGCAGGGCGTCCCCGCCGACCGCATTCTTCTCCTGACGTTCACGAACCGCGCCGCGCGCGAGATGCTCGAGCGCGCCGAGAAGGTGGTTGGTCCCGAGGTGTCGACCATCTGGTCCGGCACGTTCCACTCGATCTGCGCGCGGTTTTTGCGCCGCTACGGATCCTTCCTCGGCTACCAGCCCGGCTTCCAGATCATCGACGAGGAGGATCAGAAGAAGATCCTCGGGGACATCATCAAGGCGAACGTCGCCGATCCGAAGGACTTCCCGAAGAAGGAGCTGATCGCAAAGATGATCAGCGAGGCGGCGAACGAGCAGAAGCCCGTCGGCTTCATCGCGCAGCGCTGGCAGACGAAGGCTGCGGGCTTCACGCCCGAGCAGATCGTCGCGATCGCCGAGAAGTACGACGCGCGCAAGCGCGAGCTCAATTCGATGGACTTTGACGACCTGCTCGTGAACGGACTCAAGCTCCTCAAGACGCAGGATCGCGTCCGCGAGCTCCTGCAGGAGCACTTCCTCTACGTGCTCGTCGACGAGTACCAGGATACGAACGGACTCCAGGCCGAGTTCACGGACATCCTCGCGGCGAAGCACCGCAACATCCTCGCGGTGGGCGACGACTTCCAGTGCATCTACACCTGGCGCGGCGCGCAGATCGAGAACATCCTCGAGTTTCCGAAGCGCTGGGACGGCTGCCGGATCATCAAGCTCGAGCGGAACTACCGGTCCGTCCCGGGCGTTCTCGATGTTGCGAACGTCGTCATGAAGGATTCCCCCGGACAGTTCGAGAAGACGCTGCGTCCGTTCCGCTCGGGCGGCGGCGAGAAGCCCTGGCTGTACAAGGTGTACGACGGCAAGGCGCAGGGACAGGAGATCATGCGGCTCGTCAACGAGTCCCATCAGCTCGGCTACCGCTACAGCGACATCGCGGTTCTCTACCGCAGCCATTTCCAGTCCATCGACGTGCAGATGACGCTCGCGCGCATGAAGGTGCCGTTCCGCATCACGTCCGGCGTCGGCGTCTTCGAGCAGATCCACACGAAGGACGTCCTCTGTTATCTGCGCATTCTCGTGAATCCGACGGACGAGCTCTCGTTCATCCGATTCGCGACGCTTCTGCCCGGCGTCGGAGAGACGAGCGCGAAGAAGTACTGGGAGAAGCTCGGGCGCCAGTTCGACGGCAAGCGCAAGGAGGACCGCGAGGCGCTCGGCAAGCTGCTCGCGAAGAAGGCCCAGCCCGTCTGGCCGGGGCTCTGCACCTGCTTCGAGCAGGCGGAGGAGCATCTGCAGGAGAACGAGGTCGGCGAGCTTGTTTCTGACTTCGCGGACTTCTTCTACGAGGACCATCTGCGCGAGCAGTGGGAGGAGCAGGACGCCGAGGACCGCCTCGAGGACGTGCAGGAACTGGCTGCGCAGATCGCGGGAGCGGAGAACGGACTCGAGGGCTTCCTGCAGGACGTGGCGCTGCTGACGAACCTGGACGCGAAGAAGAACGATCCCGACGCGGACCGCGTGACGCTGTCGACCATCCACCAGGCGAAGGGCATGGAATGGCCCGTCGTGCTCGTGCCGTGGTGCAGCGAGGGGCTGTTCCCGTCCGCCAAGGCCGTGGAGGAGGGACGTCCCGACGAGGAGCGCCGCCTCTTCTACGTGGTCGTGACGCGTGCGAAGGACCATCTCTACCTCTTCTGTCCGCAGATGCGCAAGATGTCCGACGGCGGGATGTTCCCGGTCGATCCCTCGATGTTCGTCAAGGAGATCCCGTCGGAGCTTGTGCAGGTCAAGCGCGTGATGGCGTTGCCCGACGGTTACGCGGGCGGCGGCTACAGCCGTCCGTCCGGCGGTTACGGCGGATTCTCCGGCGGCTATGGCGGCGGCTATGGCGGCGGCTACGGGGCGGGACGTCCCGGCTACGGCTCGGACCGTCCGCAATACTCCTATGGCACGGGCTCGTCCTCGCGCAGGACGACGCCGAAGCCGACGACGATCATCAAGAAGACCTGGCGTCACTGATGACGGACCTCAACCTCGAGAGCCTGCTTGCCGCCCGTCCGGCCGACTCCGCCTCGCGCGGACGGCTGACGCTCGGCCGGGTGATCGACGGGTGGCGCATCGAGGCCTATCTCGGCGCGGGACGGTCCTCCGAGGTCTATCGCGTCGTCAGCACGCGCTTCGGCGGGGAAGGGGCGCTGAAGCTGCTGGCGGACGAGTCGCACGGACTCAAGGCGCGTTTCCTGCGGGAGATGGACGTCATCCGCT
>CAMEZU010000121.1 GCA_945947925.1 uncultured Verrucomicrobiota bacterium | reverse complement strand
GCAAGACTTTGTTTTGACAGACTTGCACTTTTTGACAAGCGCGTGTTATAATTCCACTGCTATGGCGACAACCTTCCGCTATTATCCGGTGACGCCCGACCAGGTGGGGTGGGGCCTTTACGTGACGTGTGTCGGACAGCACACGACGCCACCCGGCGCCCCCTTTCCGTCCGCGGTCCATCCGGACGAATACTACTTCACCTGGGATGTCGGGCGACGGTTGCAGGAGTGGCAGATCTTTCTCGTGACGGACGGCGCAGGCGAATGCGAGTCGAAGGTGCGCCACGTGCAGATCGACGCCGGCACGTTGGTCGTCCTGCCGCCGGGCTGCTGGCACCGGTACCGTCCCGACCCCGCGACGGGCTGGTCAACGGTCTGGATTGGCTTCGACGGCGACCTTGCGGAGCGGCTGGTCGGACAGGCCGGCTTTCGGAAAGGCGACGACATCTTCGTCCGCCGCGTCTCATCGACCGTCGAGGCGTGCTTCCGAAACAGTCTCGACACCTTGCTGAACACGGTCGGGAACAAACCCTTCTCCACCGCAACGCACGTTCCGATGCTTATCGCCGCGATTCTCGAGTCCGCCGACGAAGGCGATCCAAGGCGGATGTCCGCAGATCCGATTCCCCAGGCCCAAGCGTACATCAACGACCATTCGGCGGAGACGATTGACTTCGAGTCGCTCGCCCGCGCGCTCGGCCTCAGCTACCGGTCTTTCCGCTATCAGTTCGCCAGGAAGACGGGTGAATCCCCGCTTCACTACCAGTTGAGCCGACGCCTCGCGCGAGCGAAGAACCTGCTGGCCTCGAGCGACATGCCGATTGCCGACATTGCCGAAAAGCTGGGCTTCAACTCGACCTGGTATTTCACGCACTTCTTCCAGAAGCACACCCGGTCCAGTCCATCCGCCTATCGCAAGGCCCACCACCCGTAGGGGCGGCGTCCTCGCCGCCCCAGAGCCAAACCGCAACCGTCCTCATCTGCAGGGACGCCGTCCCTACGGCACCTGCCCTACAGGAGCCGGACGGGGCCGAGGAGACCGGAGGGCTGGAGGGGATCCTCGGAGCAATAGCCCGAGTAGGGATTGAGCTTTTTGCCGTCCGATTTCACGCGTCCGCCCTTCAGGTACTGGAGTCCGCTCGTCGTCACGCGGTCCTCCGGCTCGAGCAGGCAGTCGCCGATCAGGCGGTTGACCCAATTGTTCGTGTAATGGATTGCGAGTCCGTTGTTGCCGCGTCTGAGCGTCCCCTTCGGAATCTCCACCGTCCACGGCGCGCACCAGACCGTGCCGCAGTCCGTCCCGTTGACGAACACGTGCGCGACGCCGCTCGGCAGTTCGCCGAGCGAAAGCCGTGCGAAGCCCTTCGGATCGGCCACGGAGAACACCGTCTTGTAGGTCGCCGTTCCCGAAAAGTACTTGAGATCAGGATCGGCGGAGGCTGTCCAGTCCGACAGTTCCGTCATGACGCGGGGAGTCGGCAGGTGACGCCTGTGCGGCAGGCGGTGGTAGGCGAAACTGACGGACCAGACGCCGGCGAGGGTCTGCGGGACGGCTCGAGCCGAGTCGTCACACGCTGGATCGACGGCTCGAGCCGAGCCGGCACACTTCTTGAAGAAGACGATGGCCGAACCGGTTTCGGTGAGGTCGAGTGCGAGGCGCGTGCGACCGTCGTCCGTGGCCACAAACGGAAGCGGCGTGATTGTGCCGGTGACGGCGTCGAAGAGATGGGCAGACCGGCCTTCGGCGCTGACACGGAACGTGACGTCCGCCTTCGCGCGTCCCTCGAGGAAGTAGACGTCGCCATCCTTGCCGCGGCGGTGGGCGAAGGCAAACGGTCCCTCACAGTCGGGCAGCGCAGGGCGCGCGGCGGGATAGCGCATGCCGGACGCCATCACGCGCCATCCGTTCGAGACGACGGACTTCCCCCACTCCGCATCGTTGACGAGGTCGTAGTTGTAGCCGGCGGGAATCGTCTCGCCGTCCGGCGTCCGGTCGCGCCAGCGTCCCCAGTGGGCATACGGCGTCGAACCTGCCTTGACTGCGATGTCGACCACGGGATCGCCATACTGCAGCACGGCCTCGCAGCGCGCGAGGTAATCCAGAAAAGCCTTCGCCTCGCCGTGCCAGGTGACGTTGCCGTTGATGTGCGTACCGGCAAAGTACTCGTAGCCGGGGACGCCGAACGCAGCGGGAGAAAGGGAGAAGGTATGCCATACGATGTGATTCGCGCCGTCGGCGAAGGCGCGGTCCGCAGCGATTCTGAGGCGCGAGGGCGAGAGAGACCAGTGGCGCGTCATATGGGTGAAGCTTTCCATCGGGATGATCTTCTTGCCGTAGACGTGTCCCGCCGAGACGGGGCCGCGCGTGTTGAAGAACTCGGTCGGATCCTTCTCGTTGAAGATGCGGTCGGTTCCTCCTCGCTCGTTCACCCAGAACTCGCCCTGGGGACGGTCGTTGACGGCGAAGAAAGCCAGCTGGTCCGCCTCCTTGAAAATCTCGGGATCGCGGCGCCAGGGGCCGCCGTTTTCAGAATAGACGTCGATGCCGCGCGCGTGCGCAAGCTTCGCCAGCGTGCCGTAGAAGTTCTCGCGGAACATGTCGTTGCGGGCGCGGCGGTAGTCCGTCATGAAGGCATCGGGATCGACCCCCTCTGGGACGAAGCCCGCCAGAACGGGCAGGTAAGGTGCGATGTCGTAGCCGGCGAACGTGCGGAAGTCGGCGGCAAAATTCGGAGACCACATCGGCACAAGGCCTTCCCAGCTCACCGAATAGACGTGCGTGATCGTCTTGTCACGCCCGACGAGATCGGGCCCCGCCTCGTCCATGATCGCCCCCGGGAAGCGGTTGAAGTGGCGCGTAATCGCCGCAGGATCGAGCACGTCGACGTCGCAGTCGTGCCCCGGAACCACCGTCGAGCCGAAGCGGACCGTGAAGGTGGTAGGCGCAGGTGGAGGCAAAGGTGGAGGTGTGGAGATCGATCTGACGTTGACGACGGGGATCTTGATTTGCTCGCGGTGATCGTTCGTCGTCTCGGCCTCCTGGGTGCGCGTGCCGTCGCCGGCCTCGTACCAGCCGCGGGCGACGAGCGGAGCAACGCGGACGGGATCGGCCTCGAGGGTGAAGGTCGCGACGTCCCGCCAGTGCGGGAAGTCCGGCGTCTCGAAAGACTCGGGCACGCCCGGATAGACGCGGCAGAGGAGCCGCTTGGGCGCATCGGCTCCGACCTTCCACGGACCCTTCAGCGCGCCGCCGCAGGTCGCGACGTTCATCGTATAGGCGAGTCCAAGCCGGTTGCATTCGCGGATCGCGTGCTGGACGAGCGCGCGCCATTCGGGGCTCATCACCTCCATCTTCGGCTTCGGCGTGCGGACGTGGTTCTCATCGTCCCAGTAGCCGCGCGCGTCGGACATGAGGAGGCCGCCGAACCCGAGCGCCTTCATCGCCTCAAGGTCTGCGGTAATCGACGCCTTGTCGGCATTGCCGTTCTGCCACCACCAGTAGCACCACGGGCGAGCTTCCTGAGGCGGACGCCTGAACTGCCGTTCCAGCGTTCCGCCGACGGACGTCACCCCCAAAAACATACCCGCAAGAAGAGCCAGCAACCGAATCATAAGATCCCCCCTTTTTTTTTCATCATACCAAATTTCCCGAACTCTTGCGAGATGCAACGCTGAATTGAAGTCAGTCGGGACGGACGTTCATCGAGAAGTCTTCGAACCGCATGGGAACGACGCGGACGACGCAGAACTGCACGCTCCTCAGACGCCGGCGCCCGGACCGCTTTTTCGGATGGACACCTTCACGCGGACGTGCGTGTCGCCTCGGGCTTCGAAGCGACGGTAGACGCCGTTGCGATTGCAGGCGCTGCGGTGCGTGTCGACGATTTCGCCGTCCGTCTCGTACGAACAGGTCCATCCCCGGTACGCGATCGTCAGTACGTTGCGCGTCGCGGTAATCGCCACGTCGTCCCGTCCGTCGAAGGCCAGGGCCGGAAGCGTCAGCGCCACCGGTCCGTCACCCGTCAGGACCGTGTCCAGTCCTTCTGCGGACAAGGTGCACGTCCACTGGAGATCGGGTCGCGCGGCGACACGCCAGCGGGACACCGCCACGCCGTCCGAGAGGCTTGTTCCTGCGGGAACAAGCCGCAGCGCACCCGCCACGGCCGGCGCCAGCGCCATCTCGGCGTCATTCGGCCGCTCGATGCGGTAGTTCGGTCGTGCGGCGCACGGCACGGAAAGGCAGATCGCCGCAGGGGCGCCGCGCCGGTGGAGGCGTCCGAGTCCGTCGCAGTCGTAATGCGCGTCGGCCGAATAGTCAAGCTGGGCGGAATAGTCACCGGCGGACAGGAAGACCAGATGAAAGTCCGGCGACGTCTCGAAGACTGACGGCACGGCCGGAACTTCCTCCGGAACCGGGATCGCGTCTGCCGACTCGAGAAAGCCGAGCGCACTGATCGCCCAGGACCCCATCGTCACCATATACTTGTCAAAATAGGCATAGCGTTCGCAACCCATGTCACTTTCGGTCGAATACACGGCCTTCCCTGACGTGCGCGGATACCGGTTCTTCACGTGACAGACCGGCGACTCGTCCAGCCACGGCCCAAGCGCTGCGAGCGCCCGACGGGCCGCCTGGCGAAAGCGGACGGCCTTTCGGGTTTCGCCACGACGGACGAACCGTGCGGCGTACCACTCGCAGACGGCGGCATAGAACGTGTTGTTGTGCAGGAACTGGTTGGAGCGTCCTCCGTACGGAATCTCGCCGCAGGCCGACAGCATCGCGAGCGTCGGTTCAGCCGACTGGTCGAGCACGGCCTCGAGAGCCGGCCGTGACGGACCGTCATACCCCCAGTCGAGAATGTTCATGAACTGGAGTCGCGTCACGAAGTCATAGACGGCCGGCTGGTCCGGATCGCGGTACATGCCGTTGGCGTCGAACCACCGGAGCTGATCTCTGACGTACCGCTCTACGAACGCCGGGTCGCCGCCCATCCCGTGCGCGAGACGCGCCTGCTCGCTTGCCGCCGCGAAAACCGCCCAGTTGCACGCACGGTTGCTGCCGAGCGGACAACGTCCCTGCGTGTAGCACGTCTCCGCGACGACCTTTGACAGCATCTCGCGCCAGGCGTCCGTCACCGTCTTCGGAAACGTACCGGCCCGTTCGAGGCTGACAAGGGCCACGACGAGCTCCTTGACGCTGAACTCGTTGCCGCCCGACTTGGGCGGCATCACGCCGGCTGCGGCACAGCGACAGCTCACGTCCATCATCCGCCGCAACGTCTCCCGCATCTCCGTCCGCCGCCCCCGAGAGACCAGGATACCCAGGTTCGCCGCCAGCCGAGGGAAGCCGTGTTCCTGCACCCCCTGCTTCTCGACCCCGTCCAGATAGGCGTCAAGATGCTCGCGCGAATACGCCGAGACCGCCGCATCGATCGCCGCAAGATAACGGTCCGACTCCCCCGCCGCCGAAGCGACAAGCGCCAGCATCACCGAGACCACGCCAACCAAAATCTTTTTCGTCATCCTCAATCTCTTTGCTGTAAAAAACTGAACATCTACTACACATAGATAGAGTAACAAAACCTCGCAATTTCCGTCAAGTTCGCACCAGTAAAAACTTATTACATAATTCTCAATGGTACAGGCAAGCGTGCCATTGAGAATTATGTGCGAGTTCACCAGGAGGTCTGGTCTTGACGTGTCTCACGTCTCGCGTCAGAGTCCTACTCGGTCTCGGCGATCAGCACGAAGTCGCGGTCGGCCCCCTGTCCCCACGCGACGACGCGTCCCGCGAAGTCGGGACGGAGCCGATGGAACGGATAACGCTCAAAGAGCGCGCATGTTACCGCACGCTGATTGCGAAACCATCCTGAACGGACATGAGAA
>CAMEZU010000120.1 GCA_945947925.1 uncultured Verrucomicrobiota bacterium | reverse complement strand
AGGACTCCACCCCGATGTTCGTCTACGGCGTCAACCACACGACGTACGCCGGCCAGGACATCATCTCCAACGCGTCCTGCACGACGAACTGCCTCGCGCCGATCTCCAAGGTCCTCAACGACAAGTTCGGCATCAAGCGCGGTCTCATGACGACGATTCACGCCGCGACCGCGACGCAGAAGACCGTTGACGGCCCGTCCAAGAAGGACTGGCGCGGTGGCCGTGGCATCCTCGAGAACATGATCCCGTCCTCCACGGGCGCGGCGAAGGCCGTCGGCAAGGTTCTCCCCGAGCTCAACGGCAAGCTCACGGGCATGTCCGTCCGCGTTCCGACCTCCGACGTCTCGTTCGTCGACCTCACGGCCGAGCTCGAGAAGCCGGCGACCTACGAGGAAATCTGCGCGGCGATGAAGGAAGCGTCCGAGAAGTGCGTCTGCGAGGGCGGCCTCAAGGGCGTTCTCGGCTACACGGCTGACGCGGTCGTCTCCACCGACTTCCGCAACGATGCCCGCACGTCGATCTTCGACGTCAAGGCCGGCATCCAGCTCGACCCGACCTTCGTCAAGGTCTGCTCCTGGTACGACAACGAGTGGGGTTACTCGAACAAGGTCGTCGAGATGGCCCGCGTGATCGCCGCCAAGTAATTCTCCTCGCGAGTCTTACTCAAGGAACCCGCCGACAGTTCTGTTGGCGGGCTTCTTTTTTTGCTATAATCAAGGCCTATGAAACGGGGGAATCATCTGGCGCTTCTGGCCGCATCGCTGGCGACGGCGGTGCGTGCGTCCGTCCTGTCGGTGGCGGACATTGCGTCGATGTACCGCGAGGAGGCGTCTGAAGCGCCGTCCTGCGTGGTGACGGGCGTCGTCTCGTGCGTCTTCGCGTGGCAGAAGAACGCCTATGCGCTGGTGGACGCGGCCGATCCGAACGGGCCGGGCATCTTCGTCGGCTCGAACCTGCCGGGAATGGACCGGCTCGAGCTCGCGGACGGCGAGGCGCCGACGGTCGGCGACCTTGTGGAGGTGCGCGGCGTCGTCCTGCCGTACATGCTCGAGCCGGGCGTCCACGCGAGCCAGATCCGGATTGTCGGCCAGCGCACGCTGCCGGCTCCGCCGCTGAAGCGGCTGGCGGACCTCGAGCTCGGCACCTTCAACAACCGCCGCATGACGGTGAAGGGCGTCCTGCAGAGCGTCCGGGCGGAGACCCTGGCGAACGGTCCGGTGACGATGATGACCCTGGGAACGCCCGACGGGGTGGTGCGCGTCCATCTGCGTGGCGAATGGCCGGATCTGGCGGTCTTCCGCGACCGGGAGATTGCAGTCGACGGCGTCTGCGTGCCGAGTTACAACGCGCGCGCCGAGTTCCTGCGTCCAGAGGTCGAGGCGGTTTCGCGCGAGGCGATTTACGCCGTGCAGCGGTCCGAGGCGGCGGTGTGTCTCGCGCCGCGCGGCGGGGTGCGTCCCGCCGGGGTGATGACCTGGATGCCGCAGGAGTACGACGGCCATCTGCGCCGCCTGTCGGGCGAGGTGACGTACGTCAACCGCGCGGGGCGTTTCTTCGTCCTGCAGGCCGAGACGTCCGTCCGCGTGGACGTGGAGGGGGACGGCCTGCCGGAGGTCGGCGAGACGGTGGAGGCCGCAGGTTTCCCGACGATGTCGGACGACTGCGGCATTCTGGCGCTCGGCACGTTCGTGCGCACGGGACGCAACGCGGGGCGGCGGCAACCGGTCGACTTCCCGGCGGACGAACTGCATGCCGTCATGACGCACGACGATCCCGGCGAGATGGACTGCCATTACCGGCTGGTCCGGGTGCGGGGCCGCGTGCAGCGGGCGGAGCTGACGGCGGACGGCCGGACGGAGTTCGAGCTCGAGATCGGCGGGCACAGGCTGTGCGCCCGTCTGGAATCGGCGGCGGCGTCCCTGGTCGAGGCGCTGGTGGACCGGCCGCTGGCGTCCGTGACGGGTGTCCTCAAGGTGAGCTTCGAGAACAACGTGAACACGGGCCGCGGCGTGACGATCCAGAGCCTGACCCTGCTGATGCGCGACGCGTCCGACCTGGTTCCCGAACCGGACGCCGAGTCCCGCCGTCGCGGACTCGTCCGGCTGTCCAGGACGGCCGGACTCTGGTCCCTCCTGCCGCTCGCCCTGCTTGTCGTCTGGGTGCGCCTGCGCGCGATTCGCCAGCGCGACCGCGTGGCGGCCGTGTCGGCCGACCGGCGGCGGCTTGCGGAGGAGCTGCACGACACGATCGCCCAGCATCTCTCCGGCGCGCGGCTGCTCCTTTTCTCCGTCCAGAACGAGTCCGACCGCCTCTCCGAGGCCTCCCGCGGGGCGCTCGCGATGGCGGGCGACATCCTCGAGTCCGCGCGTCGCGAGATGCGCGACGCCATCCTCAACCTCCAGAGCGACGAGATGATGATGCGGCCGCCGAAAGACTTCCTGAAGATCCTCGCGGCCAAGGCGAACGCCGCCGGCGGCGCGCGCGTGAGGACGATGCTGCGGGGCCTACCGTCGGACATGAGCACGGCGGAGAAGACGGACCTCATCGCCTTCGCGCAGGAGGCGATGACCAATGCCGTCAAGCACGGCCGCGCCGCGCGCATCCTCCTCGTGAGCGATCCGCTCAGGGGCGGCGGATTCGCGTTCAGCGTCCTCAATGACGGCGAGCCGTTCGACGCCGAGGCGGCGCTCGGTCCGGAGACCGGCCACTTCGGCCTGTCCAGCATGCGCGAACGCGCGGCCCGCAACGGCTATGCGCTCAGCTTCGGCCGGCGCAACGGCTGGAACGCGGTACGAATCGAAAGGAAGAAGAGATGAAGGTTATCCGAGTTGCGGTCATCGACGACCATGCGGTCGTGCGCATGGGACTGAAGTACGCCCTGTCCGTCTTCAAGGACATCCAGTTCGCGGGCGAACATCCCGACGGGGAAGGCGCCGCCGCCTTTGTCGAGAAGACGGGTCCGGACGTCGTTCTCCTGGACATCCGCATGCCCGGCAAGGACGGCGTGGCGGCGCTGAGGGAAATCCTGGCGGCCCGTCCCGACCGGAAGGTCATCATGCTCACGACCGCCGGCACCGAGGAGGACGTCTACCAGTCGCTCACGATCGGTGCGAAGGGCTATGTGATGAAGGACTCCGCGCCGGGCAACATCGTGGACGCGATTCGTGCCGTCGCCGAAGGACGCACGTACGTTCCCGAGGAAATCCGGAAGCTCTACGAGGCCCGCAGCCATGCGCCCGAACTGACGCCGCGCGAGCTTGAGACGCTGCAGCTCCTGGCGCAGGGCCTTTCCAACCGCGAAATCGCCGCCCGGCTCGGCGTCTCGGAGAACGGCGCGAAGGTCCATCTCAAGCATGTCAACGAGAAGCTCGACGCCAAGGACCGGGTCGACGCCGTGGCGATCGGCCTGCGCAAGGGCCTGCTGCACTCGTAGTCTGGTTGCCTAGCCGCGATACGCGGAGCCCCTGAATTCGTCCATCGTTTCCGTTGCGGAAGCGTTGATGTCGGCTTGCGCGGCGGTCTTGAAGACCGTCCGCCAGAGAATCTTGAGATCGAGGGCGAGCGAACGGTTGTCGACGTACCAGACGTCAAGGGCGAACTTGCGCTCCCAGGAGATGGCGTTGCGTCCGTTGACCTGCGCCCAGCCCGTGATGCCGGGACGGACCTCGTGCCGGCGCGCCTGTTCGGGCGAGTAACGCGGAAGGTAGCGCACGGGAAGCGGCCGGGGGCCGACAAGGGACATCTTGCCGGAAAGCACGTGGAGGAGCTGCGGCAGCTCGTCGAGGGACGTCGCCCGGAGGAAGCGGCCGAGACGCGTCGTCCGCTCGGCGTCGCTTCCCTCGCCCGCGCGCATGGTGCGGAACTTCATGAAGCGGAAGGCGCGCCCGCCCTTGCCGGCGCGGTCCTGGCGGAAGATGACGGGACGGCCCATGGAGCAGGCGACGGCCAGGGCGACGGCCAGGGCGAGCGGAATCCACAGGGGGGCCGAGAGGAGGACGAGCAGTGTGTCGAGAAGGCGCTTCATGTCGCGGCTATTATAGCATAACGCGGGGACGCGCTGAAGGCCAGCTGTCGGGCGTTGCACGAAAAGTGAGTTTCATTTGCACGAATAATGCTTGCCGTTTCCGTGCGCCTCGGGTATAATGGGGGCATCAATTGAGAGTGTTGAGTGAAGGAGGGAGCTTTTCTTATGCGAGATGCGACGATAACCCTTTGTCTTCTGTCGGCGGTCCTCACGGCTCGTGGCGAGTTCGTGATGGATAGGTCGGTGATGAGCGAGAAGTACTGGGCGGTGTGGAACGACGAAGCCCAGGCGAGGATCGATGCGGACATCGAGAAGTACCGCAAGGCGGATGCCGTCGTGGAACTCGAGGCCCCGGCCGGTACCGTCGTGAAGGTCGAGCAGCTCTCGCACGCCTTCTTCTTCGGCGCGCACATCTTCAACTTCAACCAGCTCGGGAAGACGGAGTGGAACGAACGCTACAAGGAGCTGTACGGGACGCTCTTCAATTCCGCCACCGTCGCGTTCTACTGGCGGACGCTCGAGCGCTATCCTTATGCGCCGCGTTTCGCCGAAGCGTACGAGGACACCGAGGAATACTGGAACCGCGAGTATGCGCGCGATCCGGTCGGGCCGATGCACAAGGCGCACTGGCGCCGCCCGGCGCCCGATCCGGTGGTCGGCTTCTGCAAGACGCGCGGCGTGCGCATTCACGGACATCCGCTCGTGTGGGGCAACAACGCGTGGCATACGCCGACGTGGCTGTGGGAGGACTTCTGTCCGGCGGACGAGAAGTTCGCGCTCGAGCAGGCGACCGGGGTGAAGGTCCCGACGCGCGACTGGCGGCTGCCGATGGGCGTGAAGGACATGGCGCGCGACCGGAACGAGCGCGTCTGGGCCGATGCGTGGTCCGCGATCTACGCGAAGCTGTCGGAGGCGGAGATCGCCGCGCTCGTGCCGAGCTTCGTGAAGGCGCAGAACCTCTTCTACGAGAAGCGGATCCGCGAGATTGCCGAGCGCTACGGGTCGCGCGTCGACAGCTGGGATGTCGTGAACGAGTCCGCCACCGACTGGGCGAACGGCGCCCGCCGCACGTGGCCGGCGGGCGAGTCGGCGGCCGTCAACACGCTACCGCTGACGAAGAGCCATTACGGCGTGATGCCGGCGAACTACGCCTACAACGGACTCGTCCTCGCGCGCAAGCACATGAAGCCGGACGCCTGGCTGAACCTGAACGAGTACAACATGTCCGCCTTCCCCGGACAGATCAAGGACCTGCAGGCGCATGGCGCGGACTTCGACGTGGTCGGCTCGCAGATGCATCTCTTCAATCCGAAGGAGTCCGCCAGCATTGCGCGCGGCGAGTTTTCGGACGAGGCCCGCGACAAGGTGACGCCGGAGGGCATCGCGATGACAATGGCCGAGGTCGCAGCGGCATCGGGCGGCAAGCCGATTCATCTCTCCGAGATCACCATCACCGCGCCGGACATGACGCCGCAGGGGCAGATGGTGCAGGCAATCATCATGCGCAACTGCTACCGCGCCTGGTTCGCCGTCCGGGAAATGAACGGCATCACCTGGTGGAACGTCGTCGACAACTGCGGTGCGCCGGGCGAGCCGTCGATCAGCGGGCTCTTCACCCGCGACATGAAGCCGAAGACCGCGTACTACGCGATGGACGACCTCATCAACTGCGAGTGGAAGACGCATCTGGAGGTGAAAGCGAAGGGTGAAGAGGAAGGCCGTCAGGTCGTCGCTTTCCGCGGCTTCCGCGGCACGTACCGTCTCACCTGGACCGACGCCGCCGGCGCGACGCACACAAAGCTTGTCGATCTCAAGTAACATTAGAAGCCCCTTGCCAATGAGAATTATGTCGTGGTATACTTTATATGCTCCCTGGGATTGAACCCGCCGGTGCAGGCGGGGTAAAGGAGGGAGTCTGCAG
>CAMEZU010000119.1 GCA_945947925.1 uncultured Verrucomicrobiota bacterium | reverse complement strand
CCTGTGGATTATCCACGACTGTGAAAATGGCTTGGGAGAAGAGTGGAATTTGAGAGTGTTCTTTTCGGAATCAGATTTGACCTGGCATCGGAAGAACTTTTGATGCGGCATCAAAAGTTCTTGGGCAGCGCTTCTCTTGGGGATGGGACCGTGAACCCTCTCGGGATCCCAGTTGACGCGTCCCCGGGATTGTACCGATAACCAACACCGTGCACCGTGCCGATCGATTGCGACTTGCCGCCGACTTTCTCCAGCTTGCGCCGCAGATTGGCCACGTGCTGATCAAGCGTGCGCGTCGTGCCGAAGTAGTCCTGCCCCCAGACGGCATTCAATAGCGCGTCACGGGAGAGAACTTCGTCCCGATGCGCCGCGAACGCGCGCATCAGCTTCATCTCAATGTCCGTGATCGGTTCGGATCCCTTCGCACCTTGCAGGCAGTAACGCTTGACAGACACCGCCGCGCATGCAAAGTCAAAGTCATCCGCCGCCAGATCAGACGTCTTCTGCGGCGCCGAACGCCGAAGCGCCGCCGCGATGCGCGCGAGGAGTTCACGGACGCCAAACGGCTTCGTCACATAATCGTCGGCGCCAAGTTCCAATCCGACCACTTTGTCGATTTCCGCACCTTTCGCCGAGAGCATCAGAACCGCCACCGAGCTGCCAGCCGCCCGCACCGTCCGGCAGACGTCGTAGCCCGACTTCTCCGGCATCATCACGTCCAAGAGCAACAGGTCAAACGGCTCCTTCGCCGTGCGCCAGGCGTCGATCGCCTTCTCCCCGTCGCCAACCGCAGTCACGCCATAGCCCTCACCCTCCAAGAGGTCAACGAGAGCCTGCCGTATATCTACGTCGTCTTCCGCAATCAGAATGCGCTTCATGCCTTTTCTCCGAACTTGATGGTGAAGACCGCGCCTCCGCCAGCACGCGGCGCGAACACAAGTTTGCCGCCCATACCCGCCATCAGCCGGCTCGCAATGCTGAGGCCGAGTCCACTGCCGGACGACTTCGCGGTGATCGAATCGTCACAACGATAAAAACGCTCGAAGATCCGCGAACGGTGCTTCGCCGCAATTCCCGGACCGCGATCCGCGACCGTGATTTCGCCGCGCTCGCTGACGGACACCTCAACCATCTTGCCACTCGCGGCATACTTTACCGCATTGTCGATGAGATTAACGAGTACTTGTCCAACGGCATCCAGATCAAACGTGCGCATCACGGGCATCGGCGCCGAACACACCATCAGCGTCAACCCCGCCGCTTCGACGCGCGGACGCTGCGCCTCCGCGACGGACAAAAGTTCGTTCACGTCGCGCGCCTCCAGATTGAACTTGCGGCGCCCGCGCTCAAGCCGTCCAAAATCCAACACGTTGTCGACGAGCCGCGTGAGCCGTTCGCTCTCACGGACAATAACCTCCAGATAACGCGCTTGCGCCTCTTCCTTGACACGCCCCTCGCGCAACATCTCCGCCGACAGACGGACCGCCGTCAGCGGCGTCTTGAGCTCGTGCGAAACATTTGAGACAAAACCCGTCTTCAACATCGACTCGCGGCGCTCCCGCGTAATCTCAAGCACGAGCAGCACTCCTCCCAGCACCAGCGCCAGAAATGGTGGTAGCAATGTTGTCAGATAACGTAAAGCATGACTTCTCGGCACGACGCGCCAGACTGCCAGCGTGTAACCCGGAAGTCCAATGTCGAGCGCCAGCTCGGGTGACATCTCTTCGGGACGATGCGCCCGTGTACGGACAACACATTTGCCAAACCCGTCCCGCAACTCGACCGCAAGGCCGTTCGGCAGATTCCGTTTGATGACCGACAGGAACTCGGATAGGACCTTCACCGTCTCAAGCTCAACGCCCCGCACTTCGCCATCGCCCTGCCGCATCCAGCCGATGAACGAAAGCCGATCACCTTCGTACCACGTCCTCCACGTAAAGGACGATGCCGACGGAATGCGTTGTCCCATCTCATCCACGGGATCCTTGAAGCCATCGTCAAACAGCGTCACGTAACGGTCGCGGAAACGCCGCTCCTCTTGCGTAGCCCCCTTCTCCAGAGGATACACAATTTCACCCGACTTCCAGCTAAAGACATTGCGAACAACCGCATTTGTCTGCGCTACGGCGGCGAACTCGTCGGCCGTTGCCGACAGCGGCAGGGACTCTACCGCCCGTTGAGCCGCCAACTTCGCCTGCTCAACCACCGACTGCAATGGTGCAACGATTTTGCCATCAACCAGCACCTCGTCCATAAACCGATCGCCGCGAACGATATCATCCCGGAGCTGACGCGCCGCGCCCCACCCCAGAACCAGGGCGGGCGCGACGATCAGCAGAACCGCTGTTATCGTATTGGGTCTTTTCACTTGCTTATCTGTTGATTGAACAACTGGAACGACTTTGTTTTCGCCCTCTTGCGAACAGACCCCGACCAGTTTCTTGACTTGAATTCCGCCGCATTCCTTGCCTGCGTATCCATCTCTTCCTGCATCAGCTCTTCCATCCCGTCGACACTTTTCCCCACGTCTTCGACAGCGGCCTGACTCTCGCGGATGAGCCGCTGAGCGTTTTCAAAATCGCCCTTGTCCGCCGCGCGAATCGCGCCTTCAAGCCGCAGGGCGTTCTCATTGAGGACGCGTTCCTTCACGACATTCCGGTTGACGCTCGCCGCAACGGCCGCGGGATCAGTTGAATAGGTCACGGCGGCAACCCCCGTAGCAACGCGCTGTCCGTCCGAGGTGGCATCGTCGTAGGACACCTCCGCTTTGGCGATTTCACGTGCGTCACCCGCCTTCCCCGGCGCGGCGTCGCACTTGACGATCACGTACTTCTCCTGTCCGCCGTAGAGCTGGTTGAGGTCGATCGTAACAACGCCGTCGGCGATGCGTCCGTCGCGTCCGACCAGTTGCACCGGCACGAAGCCCTCGCCGAAGCGGACCTTCAGCTGCACCTTGGTCGCCGCGACCGAGAGGACGTCACCGAGTTCGGACGCAAAGACCTTCGTCAGGCCTTCGCTGTCGGCTACATAATAACTGTTGCCATCCGACTTCTGCGACAGTCGCGTCATCAGGTCCTCGTTATAGCCATTGCCGAGACCGACCGTCGAGACGGCAATGCCATCCTTCATCAGCATCGCCCCGTAGCGTCCAAGTTCCTCGGCAGTCGAAGGGCCCACATTGGCCTGTCCGTCGGAAAGGAGCAGTACGCGGCTGATCTCGCACGTGCTGCGAAACTTCGCCAGCTCCGATGCCCCCGCCGCGACGCCGGCGAAGAGCGCCGTCATGCCACGGGCCTCAATGCGGCGGATCTTCGCGATGATGCCCTCGCGGTCCACCACGCGTTGCGCCGGAACGACCGTTTCGGTAACATCGTCATAGGCAACCACGGAAATGATGTCGCGTTCATCCAGCCGCTTCACGGCTTCGCACGCCGCTTCGCGCGCCCGTTCAATTGCCGCGCCATGCATCGAGCCAGAGCGGTCAAGAACGATTGCGAGGTTCACCGACGGACGGCTCTTCGCCGCGACCATGTCTGCGGCCAGCGTCACCTTCACATACGCGGTGCCGGGCTTGTCGGCTTCGCGCACGCCGTAATCTGGTTCCACGCGACAGTTCACGCCCGCCTCCGCGACAACCACGCCAACCGCTGACAACACCAAGAAGAACATACGATTCATATTATCCTCCTTCCCAACTTACATCCTGACCCAGAGCCAGTAGGTAAACGACACGTCCCTCGTTTCGCCCGCCTTGAGCTCGAATTCCCACGTCAACTCGTGGACGGCATTGACGCGCCCATCGGCCGGCGGCGGATCGTGCCGCTTTGTCGGCTCAACATCGCTTTTCACCAGCTCGCCCGAAAAAGTCTTCTTCACGCGCAGCTTCGCCGTTTCCTTGCGGAAATTCGTGAGCTTCATCGAGGCCGTCACAACCTCCTTGCGGTAATCAAAACCGTTGAAACGGAATCGTTCCCCCACACCAAGCGAAGACAACATCTCATTGGTGAGAGTCTTACCGGCTCCACGCTCTTCGTATGAGCCCTTCACCGACAGCGCCTTCGTCACCTTCACAATCGCCTCATCGCCAGGATTCGTCCACGCGCAAGGACTCTGCCCAAGGATGCGTCCCTGCTCGACGACCTCCATCGGCGCAGTTGTCAGCGGAAAGGCGAATGGATTTCTCACCTTGACGGCATCCCAAAGCTCGGGCTTGAATTCCTCTTCCACGAGCCGTCCCCAGAAATCACGGCGGTCATTAAGATCCCAGTCCACGAGACGCTCGACCTTCGTCTCCTTCGCCCCGAGCGGCAATGTCAGCGTCTCGCCCTTCCCGAGCGTCACCTTGCCGACTTCACGGTAATGGATATCCGATCCTGCGCCCATCTCTACCGCGCCATAGGCAGCCGCATTCGGCGCGGCAGCGCCACCAAACGCGCAATTGCTCATCACGCTCTGGGACATCACGCCGCCGAGTTTCGCCTTGCGCCCATAGTACCACGGTTGCTGATCACCGCCCTCCGCCGCCTCAACGGCGTTCTTATAGACGGTGAAATCCACGCCGCCGCCGAGAAGTGACGGCACGTTCGCGAACTTAAGATTGGGAAAGCCCGAGATGAGCGAAAGCTCCACATCCTTCCAATCCGCCAGCTCATTGCGCACGTCGGCGGACATAAAGAGCATGCCCTTCCCATCCTCACCGAAGGCAAGCCGGTAAGACGGTGTCCAACACGCACCGGCCGAAAGGTACTCGATAGCAAACGGCTGGTCCGTTCCCGCGAACAGCCAGGATTCGCAGCCGGCCGCGCCTTTCACGGAAACCTTCAATCCCTTTGGAATATTCACCTTCGAGCCGTTCTTGAGCTGCAGAGTCAGCATATCGCCGGTGGCGGGATTGCCGGACCAGGACGCATTTGGATACGCGGCGCTTGTCGTCGGGTTGCTGTCGACGATCAGCTTGCCGGACGCCGTGAAGATGCGATCCTTCTCGCCGACGGTGTAAGCCGTCGCCTCAACAGTTCCATCCTTCTCGGCCTCGGCGAGAACGGGTGCGAAATCGGGCGCCGCACGAAACGAGACCGTGACGCCGTCCCGTGCGGTCGTGCGCGTCACCGTCACCGGCTTCTCGGCGGAATGCCAGAATGTGCCGTAGGCGGGACGCGCCGAGCCGTCAACCACCGCCGTGCCGGTCGAATCCGGTGCGACCTTGCGCGTCACGACGGCAAGTCCGTTCTTGTAGAGTCCAACTTTGACAATCGGCGCCGCGTCGCCCGCACCCACGGCCAACGCATGAATCGCAACTGCTGCAACGATCAGGCTTTTCATTCTGACATGCTCCTTTCCGTGTTCCGTCCGGCGGTATTGCCTGACGACGCACATATTAAAGCATTTCCTTTGTCCGTAATTGTCATTGTCGTGTCAAATGTTTGTAAAGAATTTGTCAAATCGCCAGATCTTGTGTCCGTCGGTCGGTTCCTTCAGCCGACCTGTTCGAACCGCCGCATGCGGTGGCCGTCGACCTCAATCTCCTCGAAGAACATCTTGGCGGGGGATGAACAGTCGGTGCGGAAATGTCGCCGTTCCCTCATGCGGCATAGTATATCAAATAGGAATGAACCCCACCACTGACAACCCCACCAACGGTGTCAGACCCCAGCAACCCCCATTCACTATCCATCTGCCAAACCCCGCCCCTATTGTTTCCTGTTCATTTGGGAGTGTTGGAGCTTCGCCCCTTTCCCCTTTTACGCATCAACCAGCACAAGCGAACACTCTGAACATTCGACGATTCGAACAATCCAATTGTCCGGAGCCACCCAACCTCTCATTCCCTCCGTGTTTTGCGCCGCAGGCCAAAAGAGAGGGCATGGCGAGAAACTCAAATGCGGTATTCGGCGTAGAACCATTCAGCGCCGTAATCGTCAACCATGTTCCCGAGACACGCGGAGCAGATCAATCCCTGTGC
>CAMEZU010000118.1 GCA_945947925.1 uncultured Verrucomicrobiota bacterium | reverse complement strand
TGTCCGCCCCCGTGCCCACGAGGGACGCGGGATTGTCACCCGTGAACGGCACGACAGGAATGCCGGGCCGGAGGCCGTATTTCGCAAAGTAGGGCGCCAGCCCGAGCGCCGTCTTCTCGCCCGGCAGCGCCACCTTCGGGAGCCTGTCGAGGAGTCCCGGCGCCACCGCCGCGCAGACCTCGGGATCCCAGGACATCGTCTTGAGATTGAGGAGGTTCATCCCCGCGCCGTCGCCGATGTCGACCGGAGCATCCGCGCCCGCGAGGACCGAACAGAGGAACGACGAGACGAGATGGATGCGCACCGTCTGCGCATAGGCCGCGGGATCGTCCTTCGCGAACTTCATGATCTGCGGACCCGTAAAGCGCTCGATCGCCGGAGATCCCGTGCGCGCCGCCATGTCCGGGAACTTCGCATTCAGCTCCGCCACCTCGGCAGGCGTCGACGAATCCATCCAGATCGGTGCGACAGGTCTGGAAAACACCCGGTCAAACGTCTCCACCAGACCTTTTCCATTTTCCATTTTCAATTTTTCATTCCTCAAGGCCTCGTTCCACGAGGCGTTGAGGTAGACGGACCCGTGCTGCTGCCCGTCGCCGCCGATCGCCGCGATCGCCGACGTGTCGAAGGACGCCTGCAGCTTGCCGAGCACCTTGTCGAGTCCCGCAAGCCACAGTCGGGGATCCGCCTGACGCACCAGCACGTCCGCGTTCGGGAGGAAGCCGTCAGGGCAGTTGAATTCGGGCAGCTCCTTGCCGAAGTTGACCGAGACGGTCGTCACGACCGCCTGCGCGTCCGTATCATAGACGAGCGCCTTGATGCTCTGCGTTGAGGAATCGATACCGAGCGTGTACATGCCATACTCCCTGATTTTAAATTATACACTATTTTGACATTTTGCGAACATACCCCTATTGGGGAGGAGCGTCACCACCGTACAAGGAAACGCCGCCCCGAAAGCGGGACGGCGCCTTCATCCGACAGGACTCGGATCCGAACCGCTTCGGTCAGAGCGCGAACGGATTCTCGCCCGCGTACAGCTGGCCCGCCGGCAACGGCGTGTTGATGTCATCGACGCCCAGGAGCTTCAACGACTCGAACATCACCTTGCCGACCTTCTCGAAGCCGAACGCACCGTGATGCGGGAAGCGCTTGGCGACGAGGACGTGGCGGTAGAAGCGGGCGAAGCCCGGAATCGCCGCGACGCCGATCGAACCGAAGGAATGCGGGTTGACGTCCAGAAACTGGCCGTGCGCGATGTACGAGACGAGATGGCCCTCGCTGTTCGACTGCAGACGGAACATCGTCGTGTCGCTCGGCTTGATCTGGCCCTCCATCGTGCCGCGCGAGATGACCGGCTTGCCGCCGCCCTCGAGGCCGCGGTTCATGATGAGCTGGTACTTCATGCCGCAGTTCTTGAGGCACTTCGAGCAGGTGTTGCCGCAGTGGAAGCCCATGTAGAGGTCGCGCTTCTCCGCACCGCCGAGCTTGAGGCCCTTCGGCAGGATGTCGTCCGGCACCGAGTTGTTGATGTCCAAAAGCGTCGCCGGCTTTTCCGTCGCGCACTCGAGCATGTACTCGGACACCGCACCGTACATGTCGACCTCGCATGCGACCGGAATGCCGCGGCCCGTGAGACGCGAGTTGACGTAGCACGGAACGAAATGGAACGACGTCTGGAAGGCCGGCCAGCACTTGTCCGCGAAGACCGCGTACTCGGCCGCACCGCGCTTGTTCTCGTACCAGTCCATGAGCGCAAGCTCGAACTGCGCGAGCTGCGGGAGGAGATCCGGATACGGACAGTTCTTGCCAAGCTCCTTCTGCATGTCCTTCACGATCGCATCGATCTCGGACGTGCGCGACGCCATCTTGTGGAAGTGCTCGAAGAGGTCGAGCTCGGAGTTTTCCTGGACGTTGACGCCGAGGTCGAAGAGCGGCTGGATCGGCGCGTTGCAGGCGAGGAAGTCCTCGGGACGCGGACCGAAGCCGAACACCTTGAGGTTTTTGACGCCGTTGACCACGCGCGCGATCTTGATGAAGTCCTTAATCTCCGCGACCGCCCCCTTCGCATCGACGTTCGGGTACTCGGGGATGTAGACCTTGAGACGGCGCAGGCCGCAGTTGTAGCTGAAGTTCAGCACGCCGCAGAGCGCATCGCCGCGGTCGCTCGCGAGCACCGCCTTGTTCTCCTCGCGGAACGCAATCATCATCGTCGGCACCTGCATCTTCTCGACGAAGAGCGTCGTGGGACCTTCCGGACCGAAGTTGCCGAGGAACATGCAGCAGGCGTTGACGCCTTCCTTGCGCGCCCACGCGAGCGCCTTGACCGTGTCGTCCTCGTGCTCGATCGTAATCGGGCAGTCGACGACGCCCGACACCTTCGCCTTCTTGAGCTCGGCCATGACGGCCGCCAGACGCTTCTGCGTCAGCGCCGCAGGGAAGCAGTCGCGGCTGACGCCAATGATACCCAACTTGATAACCGGCTGATTGTTCATCTCGTTTTTCCTTAGATTTGAGAGGACAGGATTCCCCCGTCGTTTTCGATATGACCATTATCCCATTTTCACGCTTCCGTAGGCAACCCAAGAATGTTATAATCTTTACACTTTTCATTTATACAAAAGACAACCTCATCCATGACCATGAAGACCATCGCCCTCGTCATCGAGAACTCGCGCGAATACGGACGCGGCCTCATTCGGGGCATCGCCGCCTACGGACAGCAGCGTCGCGACTGGCTGCTCCGGCTGCTCCGTCCCCACGACCTCTCCGCCCCCGGTGCCCTGGACGGCTACGACGGCGTCATCGCGCGCATCGCCGACCGCCGCACGCTGCGCCTCCTCAAGGACCTCGCCATACCCGTCGTCGACGTCTTCGGGCACTTCACCCAGGGCGAACTCATCCGTGTCGAGACGGACGGCACCCGCGTCGGTCGCATCGCGGCCGACTACTTCCTCGGCAAGGGCTACACGTCCTTCGCCTTCTGCGGCTTCGCCGGCACCGGCTACTCAGACGTGCGGCGGGACGGCTTTCTCGCGCGCCTCCGCGAGGCGGGACAGGACTGCGCCGTCTACGCGCAGGAAGAGCCGCCGGACGGATCCGTCGTCTTCGACGAACGTCCCGTCGCCCCGCGCGACCCGTCCGTCCTCGCCGCCTGGCTCAAAAGCCTCACCTTCCCCGTCGCCATCTTCTGCGCGAACGACCTCCGCGCCTTTCAGCTCCTGCAGCTCGCCCACGAACTCGGCATCGACGTGCCGCGCGAGGCCGCGATTCTCGGGACGGACAACGACACGCTCCTCTGCACCTTCTCGACACCGCCCCTCTCCAGCATCGACCCCAACGCCTACGGCGTCGGCTACGCCGCGGCCCGGCTCCTGCAGGCGGCGATGGACCGTCCGCCCCGCCGCAAGACGCGCCCCTCCTTCCGCGTCAACCCCGGCGAACTCTACGAGCGCACCTCGACCGAACACCACCCGACGACCCCCGCCTGGTTCGCCGAGGCGCTCGTCCACATCGACCGAAACCTGTCCCGTCCGATCGCCCCCGCCGACGTCGTCGCCGTCACCGGCAAGTCGTCGACCGCCGTCGAGAAGCGCTTCCGCGCCGCCTACGGGATGAGCGTCGGACGCTACATTCTCGCCCTCAAGATGAAAGAGGCCCGCCGGCTTCTCGCCCGCGGGGACCTCAGCGTCAAGGAAGTCTCGGCTAAGACCGGCTTCAACACCCAGCAGTACTTCTGCCGCGCCTACCGGTCCTATTTCGGCCACCCGCCCAGCCAGCAACGTTAGTCGAGCCAGGTCCAGAAGTACACGTAGGCGGCGAGCACGCAGCCGACGACCACGATGGACGAGACGACGTCCACCCAGTTCCAGCTCGCGCGGTTCTCCTCCTTGAAGGCAGGATCGAGACCCGCGAACGTCAGGCCCTTCGTGTTGACTTCCGCCGGCGCCGGAGCGGAGAGCGAAGCGACGACCACGATGACAATCGACGTGATCAGCAGCAGGCCGGAGAAGTAGAAGTCCTGGATGAACGCGAAGCCGTCCGCCCCGCCCCAAAGCGCATTGGCGCCCAGCTTGGCCATGCCGAGGACGAAGCCGAGGGAGAGTCCCCAGACCGCGCCGCGGAGGTTCATGCGCTTCCAGAAAAGGCCCATCACGAAGACCGCGACAATCGGCGGCGCGAGGAACGACTGGACGGACTGGATGTACTGATAGAGGCCGCCGCCCGCGATGGCCTTCATGATCGGGAGCCACAGGAGGCCGAGGATCGTCATCACGACCGTCGTCGTGCGGCCGATGGTGACGAGCTTGCGCGCCGGCGTATCGGGTTTCAGCTTCTGGTAGACGTCGACCGTGAAGAGCGTCGAGACCGAGTTGAAGAGGGACGCGAGCGAGCTCATGAGCGCGGCGATCATACCCGCGACGACAAGACCGCGGAAACCGACCGGCAGGAGCGACTGGACGAGCGTCGGGAACACCTTGTCGCCGTCGATCACCTTCGCGCCGTCGACCACCTTGTACATCAGCTCCTGGAACGGCGTACCGTTCACGGTCACGTTGTTGTGCCAAAGCGCGAAGCCGAGCATGCCGGGCACGAGGAAGAGAAACACCGGGCAGAGCTTCAGCGCGCCGCCCCAAATCGCGCCGCGGCGGGCGTTCGTGAGGTTCTTCGCCGCGAGCGTGCGCTGGATGATGAACTGGTCGGTGCACCAGTACCAGACGCCGATCGTCGCCGACGCGACGACGACGCCAAGCCACGGGAACGCCTTGTGGGAAAGCGAATGCCAGAGGCCGAACTGCTCGACGTTGTCCGTCGCCTTGATCGTCTGCTTGAGGACCGCCCAGCCGTCGCCGACGGAAGCCGCCGTCGAGCCGTCGCCCAGCACCACGCCCGAGTGACCGAGGTGGTAGAGGGCGAACGCCGTCACGGAAAGCGTGCCCGCGAGGATGATGCCCGTCTGCACGAGGTCGGTGTAGACGACTGCGGAAAGTCCGCCGATCGACGAATAGACGCCCGCGAGGATGACCGTCGCGATCGCGCCGATCCAGAAGGACGTGATGACCGTCGAACCGATCGTGATCTGCACCTCCGGCATCATCACCTCGAAGAAGAGCGCACCCGCGAACACCGTCACGGAGATCTTGGTGAGGACGTACGCCGCAAGCGAGACGAGCGACAGGATCCAGCGCGCCTTGGCGCCGAAGCGGCGCTCCAGGAACTCGGGCATCGTGGAGACGCCCGACTTGTAGTAGAACGGGAGGAACACCCAGCTCATCATCACGAGCACCCAGGAGTGGAACTCCCAGTGCGACTGCGACAGGCCCGCTGCCGCGCCGGAACCGGCGAGGCCGATGAGATGCTCGGAACCGATGTTGGCCGCAAAGATCGACGCGCCGATGGCGAGCCAGCCGACCGAGCGGCCGCCAAGGAACAGGTCCTCACCGCTCTGAATCTTCTGCCGCATCATCGTAAAGACGACGACACCTGCCAGGAGGGCGAAATAGCCCCCGATCATCAACCAGTCAATCCATGTCAGCATGAGACGAGTCTCCTTGTTAGAATTTTACTTTTTCTATTTTACAAAAAAAACTGCCCCGCACCACCCCCCGAAAGGGTAATCACAGGGGCGACGGGTGTACTCGGTCAATACCACTGCGTGGGAGGCTCGCTGACCGAGTACGGTTAGGCGAGGCACAGTCAAGGTCAGCGATCGCCCCCGCCTCAGCGGAAGCTGACGGCCCAACCGCCGCCCGGCTGAGCGACGAGATCGAGAACCGTCTCGCGCGTGACTTGGCGCTTGGTGATGACATAACGGTCGGCCGTCGGTCCGCCATAGCGCGCCTCGGGCGCATCGGCGTAGATCGTCGCCGTGTAGGTCTTGCCAGGCGTCAGGAAGTCGCACGTGATCTTCGCCTTATGCCCGTTCTCGTCGCACTTGGAACCCATGTACCATTCGTCCTTGCCCTTCGCCTTGCGGACGATCGTCAGGTAGTCGCCGATC
>CAMEZU010000117.1 GCA_945947925.1 uncultured Verrucomicrobiota bacterium | reverse complement strand
AGATTCCTCTCGCCCGACTGCGGGCCTCTGGGACAGTTCGTGAAGTACGGTGCAATCGGCGTGCTGGCGACGGGCGTCCAGGTCGCGGTCTTCTATCTCCTGGCGGCTACCGTGCTGAGGTGTCTCAAGGAGGGGGACTGGGCGGTGCGCCTCGCCGGGATGCCGGCGGCGGACGTTTCCGACGCCGTGCGGGGCGTCCGCTTCGCGCTGGCGACCGCCGTCGGCTTCTGCTGTTCGAACGTCCTCTGCTGGGCGCTCAACCGTGCGTTTGTCTTCAAGGCCGGAAAGTTCGCCTGGTATAAGGAATTCGCGCTGTTCATCGGCGTTTCGGGGCTGGCGATGGCGCTCGCGACGGGACTCAGCTGGCTGCTGATCCACGCCTGTTCGATGATGACGACGGTGGCGGTCGTCCTGGAGGTGCTCGTCTCCTTTCTCTTCAATTATTTCTTCCGCAAATTCGTCATCTTCAAGGGTTGATTTTGATATAATGTGAAGCTCATGAGAGCATTGCAATTTGTTTTTGTCCTTGGGCTGCTGACTCTGGCTCCCGTCGTGTCGCGGGGGGCTACGGCGGCAGCGGCGCCCGAGGAAGTCGACGCGGCGACGGCTGCGGCCGCCTCGTCGGGTGGCGTCGTGTCCGAGTATCCCGTCGTCGAGGCGTCCGATCCCGTGTCCGGCGAGACGGGGAAAAGCGACCTTGTGACGGACGATCCGGTCGCCGAGACGCCGGTCATCGACTATCAGGCGGTTGCCGAGGCGGCGGCCGCCGCGAAGGCGAAGGAAGAGGTCCGTCTGGCGTTTGAGGCGCAGGCCAAGGCCGAAGCCGACGAGAAGGAGGAGGCGAAGCTTGCGACGCGTCGAATCTCGACGCGCGTCTTCCGGCTCGAGCATGCGAACGCGACCGAGGTCGCGGAGCGGTTCAACGCCACCTGGAGCGGAGATTTCGGCACGACCTGGAAGGTTTCGAAGATCGCCCAGGTCTTCCAGGAGGCGAACGCCGTGATGGTGACCGCGCCGGTCTTCGTGCTCGATGCCTGCGAGGCGGTCGTGCGCGAGATCGACGTCGAGGTGCCGCAGGTTTACATCGAGGCGAGGTTCGTCGAGCTGTCGAACAACGCGTCGCACAAGCTCGGCATCGACTGGCAGATGCTGGACGGCATGAAGGGGTCCCTGTCGATGGATGCGGGCTTTCAGGAGCGGAAGCTGAAGGGCGTGTCGACCTACAACAGCGAGAACGGCTCCTACACGGTCGGCGGCGGGGGGGGCGGCGGTCGTTCGACGGCGAACCTTTCGCACGTGAACGCGACGATCGGCATGTCCGAGCTTTACGTGATCCTGCGGGCGCTGGAGTCGTCGGAAGACGCGCGCACGTTCTCGAATCCGAAGATCATCGTCTCTTCGGGCAAGAAGGCGACGGTCGACATGACGACGAAGTATCCGAACGTCAAGATTTCCGCGAAGCGTACGACGAACTCGGGCGGCGATTCGCTTGACCTCGACATGCAGATGGCCGAGATTCCGGGCGAGGACAAGATGATGTTCGCGAAGGAGGCGTTCTTCAGCTGGGGCATTGCGCTTGACGTGACGCCCAGGATCAGCACGAACGGGCTTATCAACGTGCAGATCGTGCCGACGATCTCGTCCCAGTCCGACTGGGTTGTCTCCGGCACGTCGGACGACGACGCCGGCGGCACGATTTCGGCGAAGTATCCGGTCATCGACGTGCAGCGTCTCGTGACCGAGTTCAACATGGCCAGCGGCACGACCGCCGTCATCGGCGGCCTTTCGCTGACGGTCGAGACGCAGAAGGACAGCGGGATCCCGTGGCTGCGCGACTGGTGGTGGATCGGGCCGCGCCTCTTCGGGTCGAAGGTCCGCGTGAAGGAGCAGAAGGAGATCATCGTCTTCGTGACGGTCGGCATCGTCGATCCGAACAGCATTAAGAAGGACGCGGGCCTGCCGAAGAACGCCGTGCTGGGCCGTCAGTATACGGACGGCACCCGCCGCGAACCAGGCGACCGCCTGCGGCTGCGCGCCGAGGGCGTCAATTCGCTCGACCTGCGTCCGCTTGAGGAGCAGTATGCCGATCCGCGGCGCACCAACCGCGTGTCGCGCGCGGTCTGGTCGATTGAGGACATCCCGCTTCCCTTTGTGAAGGATCCCAATTACAACTCAAAGAAAGAACTTGAGAAATGAAGGTCAAAACTCTTGCCGCCGCATTGACGGCGACGCTGGCGGCTTCCGTCGCCCTAGCTGACAAGGTCACGTTCAACTCCGGCTCGTTCCTGACCGGCACCGCCGGAGAAATCGTCGGCGACGTCCTCAAGTTCACGTCCGACGACCTCGGCGTCAAGATGGACATCCCTGTCAAGGCGATTGCGGTCCTCGAATCGAACGGCCAGCACGTCATCGAATACAAGGACCTCTCGCGAGAGACGAAGAACCTGACCATCAAGGACGGCGCCTTTGTCGTCGAGGGCAAGAAGATCGACATGGCCAACGTCAAGGCGATCGACCCCGGCGTTGAGACCTGGCACGGCTCCGTTCACGTCTCCTACGAGTCCAACCGCGGCAACACGTACAAGAATGCCGCCTCCGTCCTGGCCGACGTCAGCCGCCGCTGGGAGAAGGACCGCCTGACCGCCAAGTTCGGCTACTACTACTCCGAGACCGGCGTCTCCAAGCAGTCGAAGGACAAGGATACGGACCGCTGGGAGGTCGAGGCCCAGCACGACCACTTCTGGGCGCCGAAGCTCTACTCCTATGAGAACGGTCGCTACGAGCAGGACGACATCGCGGGCCTCGACTACCGTCTGCGTCTCGGCGCCGGCGGCGGCTACCAGTGGCTGGAGAAGAGCGCGGTCGACGGCGTCGGCACGTTCAGCTTCAGCCAGGAGCTCGGCCTCGCCTGGGTCAAGGCCGACTACCAACACAAGGATCCCGATGCGGACGACAGCTACGCGACGATCCGCTACGCCCACCACCTCGCCTACAGGCCCAAGTGGTATGCCGGCGTCGACGTCGTCCACAATCTCGAGTACCTGCCGCAGATCGACGACTGGGAGAACTACCTCATGAAGGCCGACATCGGCCTCACGACGAAGGTGTTCGGCGACTTCGACCTCCTTGCGAAGATCGAGTGGGACTACAACTCCCGTCCGAGCCTCGGCCGCAAGTCGAGCGACACGCGCTACATCCTCGGCCTTGGCTACAAGTGGTAAGGGTCGTATGCGCGTCGCCATTGCGTATCCGCCGCTGAAGAGCGAGAAGGGCGTTCCTCTTCTCACCCAGAACCGGCAGTTCCAGTGGTTCTCGCGCCCGACCTACATCTTCCCGGTCGTACCGGCGACGGCGGCGACGATGCTGAAGCGGGACGGGCACGAGGTGCTCTTCCTGGACGGCATCGCCGCCGAGCTGTCTCCGGAGGAATTCGAGCGACGGCTCGCGGACTTCCGTCCCGACCTCGTCGTCCTTGAGACGAAGACGCCCGTCGTGAAGCGCCACTGGGCGTGGATTGACGCGCACGCCTACCGCACCGTCCTCGTGGGCGACCACGTGACGGCGCTCCCCGAGGAGTCGATGCGGTCCTGCACAGTCGACTATATCCTCACCGGCGGCGACTGGGACTTCCTCCTCAGAAACCTCGTCGCGAGCGAATTCGACTCCGCGAAGTTCGAGCCCGGCATCTGGTACCGGACTCCCACCCTCCAACCCTCCGATCTTCCAACCTTCCAATCCACCGGACGCTTCCGCCTCGACCACGACCTCAACGCGGCGCCGTGGATCGACCGCGAGCTCGTCCATTGGGAGCTCTACGCGAAGCGGAACGGCAACTTCAAGCGGACGCCCGGCACCTATGTCATGTCCGGCCGCGACTGCTGGCACGCGAAGTGCACCTTCTGCAGCTGGACCACGCTCTATCCGACCTATCGGACGCGTGACGCCATCGACGTGGTCGACGAGATCGAGATGCTCGTCACGAAGTACGGCGTGCGCGAGATCATGGACGACTCGGGGTCCCTCCCGGTCGGCCCCTGGCTCACGACCTTCTGCAACGAGCTCATCCGCCGCGGCCTCCCGAAGAAGCTCCGCATCGACTGCAACATGCGCTTTGGCCGCCTTGCGTTCGAGGACTACAGGCTGATGCGCCAAGCCGGCTTCCGTCTCGTTCTCTTCGGCGTCGAGTCCGCCAACCAGACGACCCTTGACCGCTTCTGCAAGGCGCTGACGGTCGCCGACGTCGAGCAGGGCGCCGCCTGGGCCTCGAAGGCCGGCCTTGCCGTCCACCTCACCTTTATGTTCGGCCACGCCTGGGAAGGTCCCGCCGAAATCGAGAACACCGTCCGCCTCGCCCGCAAGCTCCTCGCGAACGGACACGCCGCAACGCTCCAGTGCACGCTCACGATTCCCTATCCGGGGACGCCGCTTTTCCGCGAGCTGCAGGCGAACGACGGCCTCACGACGCTCGACTGGGACGAGTACGACCAGCGCCGCGCCGTCACGAAGACGCCCCTCGCGACCGAGGACGAGATCAAGTGCGCCGTCCGCCGCGTCTACCGCGGTTTCCTCCAGCCGCGCGCCCTGTGGCACACCTTCCGTCGCAACCTCTTCGATTTCTCGTTCTATTACCGCGGCTTCCGCTACCTGATCGGCCACCTGCTCGATTTCAGGAGCTGACGGCGTCCCGAAATTCATCCCTTTTCCCCCTTGCGGGTCAGGGTGCGTTTTTGATAAAATATTTGCTCAATTTGTAACCAAAGGAGAGTAGATCAAGATGGCAAAGAGAGACATCCCGTTGGAGCGTGTGCGTAACTTCGGCATCATGGCTCACATCGACGGCGGCAAGACCACCACGTCCGAGCGTATTCTTTACTATTCGGGCAAGAACTACAAGATCGGCGAAGTGCATGACGGCGCGGCGACGATGGACTTCATGGTCCAGGAGCAGGAGCGCGGCATCACGATTCAGTCCGCCGCGACGTGCGTTCAGTGGGGCAACTACCGTCTCTCCCTGATCGATACCCCCGGACACGTGGACTTCACGGCCGAAGTCGAGCGCTCGCTGCGCGTTCTCGACGGTGCGGTCGCCCTCTACTGCGCGGTCGGCGGCGTCCAGCCCCAGTCCGAGCAGGTGTGGCGTCAGTCCGAGAAGTACAAGGTTCCGAAGATCGCGTTCGTCAACAAGATGGACCGCGTCGGCGCCAACTTCTACGGCGTCATGGAGCAGATGAAGAACCAGCTCAACGCCAACCCGGTCCCAATGGTCATTCCGATCGGCCAGGCCGAGTCCTTTGACGGCGTCATCGACCTCATCAAGATGAAGGCTCTCTACTTCGATATGAAGAGCCTCGGCAAGACGGTCATCGAGAAGGACATCCCGGAAGAGTACGTCGAGAAGGCGAAGGAGTACCGTCAGAAGATGGTCGAGTCCGCCGCCGAGCAGGACGACGCGCTCATGGAGAAGTTCTTCGCGGGCGAAGAGCTCACGAACGACGAGATCAAGAAGGCGATTCGTAAGGGTTGCCTCGCGCGTACGATCACCCCGGCGTTCTGCGGCACCGCGTTCAAGGACAAGGGCATTCAGCCGCTCCTCGACGCCGTCTGCGACTACCTCCCCTCGCCGCTCGACTCCGGCGCGGCCGTCTCGGCCGACGATCCGTCCCAGAAGCGCGAAGTGAGCGACGACGAGCCGTTCTGCGGCCTCGCGTTCAAGATTATGAACGACCCGAAGTCGGGCGGCAAAATCACGTTCGTCCGCGTCTACTCCGGAACGCTGAAGCTGGGCGCCGAGCTCCTCGATTCCACGCTCGACAAGGAGCAGCGCATCTCCCGTCTCTTCCGCATGCACGCCGCCAAGCAGGAGCCTCTCGACGAGGCCCACGCTGGTGACATCGTCGCGTGCGTCGGCCTGACCGAGACCCGCACGGGCGACACGCTCTGCGATCCCGACCATCCGATCACGCTCGAGTCCATCGACTTCCCGGCCCCCGTTATCTCGGTCGCCGTCAAGCCGAAGTCCCGCGGCGACAACGAGAAGCTCGGCGTCGCGCTCCACGCCCT
>CAMEZU010000116.1 GCA_945947925.1 uncultured Verrucomicrobiota bacterium | reverse complement strand
GGCCAGTTCTCGGGTGCGGGCGATGTTGAAATCGCCAACCTTACGGACAAGAAATTCAATGTCCTTCTGATGAACGGCAGTGACGGCTTCACCGGCTCGGTTAAGGTTGTTCCGCCGGTCGAAGAGACCGAGACGAATGCGACGACGATGACGTTCGCCGCAAACGACAGCGCGGGCCTCGACTGGACAGGGGCGACACTCGTTCTCGACAGCCATGTGAAGATGGCCGAGGACGGCGTCAGACTGACCTTCGGCGAGGTCTGCGTCGCAGAGGACTACGCGCTGCGCTTTGAGACGACGGCGCCGGCGGGAATGCTTGACCGCATCAATGTTACGGGCGCAGGCTTCACCGGTACGGGTCGGTTGATCGTCGCGGTGCCCGAATCGTTCAATCCGGGTCGCACGGCCTATCCGTTCGGTACGGTCGCGAAAGGGGCTGCGCTGCTGAAGCTGAAGGGCAGCTACTGGAAGGTCGTCACGGAGACGGTTGACGGCGTGACGACCTGTAGTCTCAAGCGCAATCTCGGCTTTGCGATTCACTTCCGGTAAGAGGGCGAGAGGATTGCAGGCCTTGTTCTGGCGGTGGCGACACGGTAATCGGTCCGGGACGCCTTCGCCAGCTGTCGCGCGAATCATGGCACTAGAAATGAGGCGTAGGTGTAGAAATGAAACGAGGCCTTCTTTTAGTTTTAATTGGAATGATGGTTGTTGCTGCGGCTGCAACGGACTATGTGCGGCCGGACATCGCGTATGTCGACGGATGCGAGACAATCGTCGAGAATCCGGGACGCGGTCTCGCGCCGGGCGGATGGGTGACGTTCAAGCCCGAGGGACTCCCGAATTGGCACGGACAGGGAGGTTACCATTCGTCGCTCTGGGAACTGAGCCGCTTTTCGGGCGGACGCGAACAGGGCGGGAAGCGTCCGACCCCGGAGCGCGTCGGCGGGAAGGATATCCCGCTCACCGACGCCATGAAAAATGATGTCGAACGGTTCCTGTTGGAAACCAGAAGTCATGGGGGGGCTCTGATTGTTCGCCTTGGGTACACCTGGAGCGAACAAGCCGGCTGCGAACCGTTCGACTTTGAGATTTTGCTGGGACACGTCCGAGACCTCTCGTCGATCCTTGCGAAGTTCCCTGACGTCGTGATGGCCGTCGAGGCTGGCGTAGCGGGTCCGTGGGGCGAGATGCATTCCTCGGACTACTGCAAGGCGGAGTACATGAACCGCATCCTTGCGGTCTATCTCGAGAAGCTGCCCGCGGAGATTTCGCTTCTCGTGCGCAATCCCGGCATCCTCGCGCGGTTCGACGGGGACCGGATGCGGCTCGGGATGTACAACGACGGTTATCTCGGCACATGGTGGGACTACGGCACCTGGGCGGGCGAATGGACGCGCGAGCGGAGCCTCGAGCTGCTCGGTCCGCGCACACGCCATCCGTATGGCGGTGAGCTCGCGTACATCGGACGCGACTTCCTGGACAAGAACCTCCACCGTACGCACGAGCTGTGGGAGCCGGAGAAGTGGAACCTCGTCAAGGACTGGTATTCCGTGCACCTGAATTACCTCCGCAACCTTCAGGAAAAGGGACACACCCTCGCGGGCTATTTCAACGAGGTCGCTTTCGATTCCGCGAAGTGGCGCTTCGACGGCATGCCCGACCTGCACGAATACGACGGACAGTCCATGGCGAAATTCGTCCTCGATCACATGGGCTATCGGTATGTCATCCGTGATCTGCGCCTGCCGAAGGCGATCCGTCCCGGCGCGAAGGTGCGCCTGGCGCTCGACATCGAGAACACGGGCTTCGGCGAGATGCTGCGTCCCCCGAAGCTGGAACTGCGCCTTGCGTGCGGACAACGCAGCGAGCGGGTCGTTCCCACGGCGAATCTGCTGATCCCGTCCGGCTCGCGCAAGCGCGTGGCGATCGACTTCACGGTGCCGCCAGATCTGCCGCGCGGGACAAAGGATGCGACGATTCAGCTGTCAGGGCTGCGTTTTGCGAATCCCGGCCTGTGGGATGCCGACAACAGACTCTTTACACTTGGAAGGGTGACAATCGAATGAAGACTTCGTTTCTGACGGCGCTGGTGTTGGCAGGGGGACTGGTTCAAGCCGAACCGTTCGACGGACATCAGCACGACATCCTCGATCTGAAGGGTCAGTCGGTCGAGGTCGCGGAGATCGAGCAGAAGGAGTGGAACGGACTCAAGACCGTCGTCTCGAACGGACACCTTCGCGTGACGAAGCGCTACCACATGCGTGGCGGCGACACGGTGATCGGTCCGGGCGCCTCGCTCTCGATCGGCCCCGACGCGCATCTCGCCACCGGAGCGGGCGATGCGCGCACGCGGAGGATCGACCTCGCGCCCGGCGCGAAGCTGCGGTTCGAGGTCCGCGACTGGTCGATGGACCACACGACAATCACCGTTCCCAAGGGTGCGGAGTGGTTTGCGGACGTCGGACGCTTCGTCCTCGCCGGCGCGATGAAGGACAACGAGTGGCGCATTGCCGGCAAGGCGACGCTCCTGCGCGGCGTCAACGTCGCCGAATGCAAGTACGGCAACAAGCTGAAGATCGTCGTCGAACCCGGCGGCGAACTGTGGCTGGGCGGTCCGGTGAAGGACGTCACGGTCGAGCTGAAGGGCGGCAAGGTCTTCCTCTTCTGGGACGGCGACTTCGCGCCGGGCGTGCTGCAGCTTGTCGGCGGATCGGAAAAGGACGTCACGCGCGTGAAGCAGTTGCCGAAGGACTTTCCCGCGCGCTACACGTTCCGCGTCGAGACGGATGACAACAACCGTTGCTACTACATTTCCGCTGATCATTTCAAGGAGTCGATCAAGGAGCTTGGCTTCCGCTATCCGAATCCCGATGCCGAGAGCGAGACGAAGGTCCTGACGGCGCGTGCGACGGATCCGCTCTTCCGCAAGCGGTTCCCGGCGGGGAAGGGCCCGTGGACCGTGCAGGCGGCGATCAAGGACATCCACGGCGACACGTACCGCACGAACATCCTCATCCGCAAGACGGCGACGCCAAAGCGTCCGCCCGCCCCGAACGAGACGGTCCTCGTCGGGCAGTGCGGCTACGGGGACGCGACGGACCTTGCGACGGACATCCTCACGAACGACCTTTGCAATCTCTATGTCGGCTGGCATTCTGCCGGGAAGACGCTTGGCGAGAAGCTGCCGGAGGATCTGCAGGGGCAATGGCGCGAGATGGTGAAGAGCCGTCCGCTCTGGTCCATGAGCATCTACGGCGCGGACAACCAGGACCTGCAGGCGAAGCTCAGGGACCTCTACGGCGCGCGCTATCTCGGCAACAACATCGGCGAGTACGCGAGCTATCTCTACCAGGACGACAACTGCCGTCCGAAGTCGATTCCGAACGACCGAAACCTGCAGCAGTCGAAGGACCATCTCGTGAACCGCTTCATCCACGCCGTGCCGACGGGCTGGATGGGACGCTTTCCGTATTCCTTCTCGACGTGCGGCGCGGCGCTTTCGTGTTACGAACTCGCGGGCGGCATCGACTTCATCTGCAACGAGCAGTGGGCGATCGGAGCGCAGAATCTCGCGCACACGACGTCCGAGGCCCGCGGGGCGGCGCGCAAGTGGAAGCCCGAGTACTGGTGCGCGTGGAACGCGCACGAATGGCAGACGACGGGAATCCCGTATCATACGGACCAGAAGTACGACTCGTGCTATGTCGGCTACCTGCAGGAGTACGTGATGGGCACGTCGATCATCGTCCTCGAGTCCGGCGCCCAGGGCACGCAGGCGTGGCAGTACACGGCGTCCTACCCCGGTCAGCCCAAGGAAGAGCGCGCGAAGGAAGGCTATGACGGCGAGGTCGCGCGGCGCTACCGCGAGGTGTCGAAGAAGTTCTACGACTGGGTCAAGGCGCATCCGCGCGACACGGGAACGCCCGAGACAAAGATCGCGATGGCGCTCGGCAACCTGGACGCGTATCTCGGAATGAACGGCGGCTTTTCGATCTGGGCGCAGCACGCGAATGCGGCGACGAACGCGCCGCTTTGGAAGTACGGGGCGCCGGAGCACACGCAGTGCGCGCTCGAGGACCTCTTCTTTCCGCTGGCGCCCAAGGCGGTCGAACCGTTCGCGAACCGCTGGCTTGCAGGCACGCCGTTCGGACAGGTGGACGTCGTGAACGTCGATGACGACATCGCGCTTGCGGATCTCAGGCGCTACGACCTTCTTGTCTTCGGCGGTTGGAACACGATGACGCCCCAGGCGAAGGACGTGCTCGAGCGCTACGTGCGTCAGGGCGGCACGCTGGTGATGTCCCGTCCCGAACTCACGACCCGCATCGACCGCGACTACGTGAGCTACACCGACAAGGACCTCCTTCCGCTCTTCGGATTCCTCCCGCCCGAAGGGAAGCCCGGCGACTTTGTGGAGAAGAAGATCGGCAAGGGACGCTACATTCTTTTCACGGCGCACGACTTCCCGGCCGCGAACGCCGCGGCGAAGAAGGCGTACGGTGACCTCGTCGCGAAGCTCGCGCGCGACGTGAAGCAGACCGTGACGATCGACGGCGATCCAGAAACCCTGAAGTGCATCACCTACGCCGTGTATTCGAAGACGATCTACTTCCTCAACGTCGACACGCGGCACGAGCGCACCTTCACCTGGGTGAAGAACGGCGTGCGCAAGTCCTTGACGCTGAAGCCATGCGAAATCAAGGAAGTGGGAAGGCATAAGTAGGGGGGCGCCTCCCCAGTTAAGAACGGCTCAAAACTCCACCGGCAAAATCCGCTCCCGCAAGGGGGCGGATTTTGCTATACTGTACGCGTTAGGCGGGCGAGTGTCCGTAAGACGATTGATCTTTGATATCGGCGGCAAGGCGCTAAAAAACTGGCGCGCGGTGTCCGACACTCCGCGCCACTTTTAGGCAATATTGCCGCCACCATCAAATGTGCGTAAGCGCATTTTTTGCTTCTACCGAAAACGACCAACTTTTGTTCAGGAGTAAAGAATGTGGCTGCGCAGGCCTATGCACCCTGGGTACCGTGTACCCAGGCCTTATGTGTATCAGGTTTGCGTGCCCGTTCTTGATATTCCTGAATAGGCGCTTGGTCGTGCCTCGGTAGAGATATCTCGAACGAGGCACGCTTCTTTTTTAGCTGCGGAAGGGCTTGCCGATTCTGTTGTCGCGGCTGGCGAGACTAGGTTGTGGCTAAGAGAGACATTGATCCGAAGAAGAAGGAGATCATCGAGCATGTCGATGGACCGCTCCTGGTGATTGCCGGGCCCGGTGCGGGCAAGACGATGGCGATTGTCGAACGTGTCGTCAACTTGATTGCGCGACATCAGGTCGCGCCGGAGAACATCCTCGTCTCGACCTTTACCGAGAAGGCTGCTGCGGAATTGGTTTCGCGCATTTCAGACCGCATGGCCGAAGAGGGGCTGAAGGTTTCGCTGAACGAGATGTACATCGGTACGATGCATTCGATCTTCCTGCGGGTGCTGAAGGACTATGCCGAGTTCACGCGGCTCAAGAAGAACTACAAGACTTTCGATGACTTTGACCAGAAGTATGCCGTCTACCGGAATCTCTACAAGCGGTTCAAGCCCCTGCCGAACTTGGACCTCGTCGCGCCTGAACAGTCGAACTGGTCCAAGGCGGACTCGATCTGCCGCTTTGTCAATAAGGTGCGCGAGGAGGCGATCGACGCCGAAACGCTGCTGGTGGGACACGAGCCGGAAATCGTGGCGCTTGGTGAAGTCTATCGGGCCTATCAGCAGATCTTGGTCGAGGAGAACGCAATCGATTTCTCTGCCATTCAGTCGGAGATGCTTTCGCTGATCGACGCGAATCCTCAGGTGTTGAAGGAGTTGCAGGAGAAGTTCACGTACCTCATCATCGACGAGTATCAGGATACGAATACGATCCAGGAGCGCATTCTGCTCAAGCTCTGCGGCAAGAGGGCCAATATCTGTGTGGTCGGTGACGAGGATCAGTCCATCTATCGTTTTCGTGGCGCCTCGGTCCGCAACATTCTCCAGTTCGCGGCGAATTTCCCACGCGGGCGCTGCAAGACGGTAGTCCTCGACACCAACTACCGGTCGCATCCCGACAT
>CAMEZU010000115.1 GCA_945947925.1 uncultured Verrucomicrobiota bacterium | reverse complement strand
TTGATGATGTCGATCGAAGGCTTCTCGAGGACGAGGTCCTTGAGCACCTGCTTGCCGACGAGATGCGTGTTGATGATCTGCTCGACCGCGTCGCCCTTCACGTCGCCGTAGACGGTCGACTCCATGCCCGGGACGGCGACCTCGATCGTCGGCTCGTGCTGGCAGAAGCCCATGCAGCCGGTCTGGCTGACGAGCACGTCGGTCATGCCGCGCGCCATGAGCTTCTCGATGAACGCGTCAAAGGTCTCCTTCGCGCCGGCGGCGATGCCGCAGGTGCCCATCGAGATGATGATGCGCGCGCCCTTGTTCTCGCTGTCGCGCATCTCCATGCCCTTCTTCGAGGACTCGCGCAGCTTGCGGAGATCCGCCAAAGTCAACTTACCCATTTTAAGATTCTCCCTTAACCCTGTTTGCGATACTGCTCGATGATGGCGGGGACGTCCTTGGACGTGAGGCGGCCGTGGACGTTGCCGTTGACGACGATGACCGGCGCGAGACCGCAGCAGCCGAGGCAGCGGACCGCCTCGATCGAGAACATGCCGTCCGGCGTCGTCGAGTTCAAGCCGATGCCGAGCTCCTTCTCAAGCGTCTTGAGAAGGTCGTCGCCGCCGCGGATGTAGCACGCCGTGCCGAGGCAGACCTGGATTTTGTACTTGCCGGCCTTCTCGAGTTTGAAGAAGTTGTAGAACGTGACGACGCCGTAGATCTTGGCGAGCGGCACGCTCAGGCGTTCGGAAATCTCGATGGCGATATTGCGCGGAATGTATCCGTAGGTCTGCTGCACCTGATGCAGCACCATGATCAGGTTGCCGGGCTTCGACTTCCACTCGTCGATGAAGGCCGAAATCTCCGGTGTCATCTTCTCGATAATTTCGTTCATGCGTTGATGTCCTTATTGCAACGGTTTTTAGTCATTTTATCACTTCCCGCGCAAGTTAGGCAACACTAATTCATCTCTTTGGCGGTTTCAAAAAGGGTGCCGACCCCTTTCGGAGCCGGCACCCACCCCCTTACAGACAAATCGTCATAAGACCGCTCAGCAACCCTTGAGGACGGTTTCGCTGCGCCAGGCGTAGTAGTCCTTGAGCTTGAGCTTCGAGGCGGCCTCCTCGTCGCAGAAGATCCAGGCGTCGTTGTGCGCCTGCAGCGCGGACGCGGTGCAGAACTGGCTCATGCCGCCTTCGATCATGCCCTTGAGCGCGTCGGCCTTGCCCTTGCCGAACGCGAGCATGACGATTTTCTTCGCTTCGCAGATCGTGCCCACGCCCATGGAGAGCGCGCGGGTCGGGACCTCGTCGAGCTTGTTGTTGAAGAAGAGACGCGCGTTGTCCTTGATCGTGGACGGCGTGAGGTAGACCATCGACGTGCGGGACTTGAGCGACGTGCCGGGCTCGTTGAACGCAATGTGGCCGTCGCTGCCGATGCCGAGAACCTGCAGGTCGATGCCGCCGGCGCGCTTGATCGCGGCCTCGTACGCCTTGCATTCCTTGATCGGATCCTTCGCGAGGCCGTTGAGGACGTGCGTGTTGCGCAGGCTGATGTCGATCTTCTTGAAGAGGTTCTCGTTCATGAAGTAACGGTAGCTCTGGTCGTGCGTCGGAGCAAGACCGTAGTACTCGTCGAGATTCCAGGTCTTGACCTGCTTGAAGCTAACCTTCTTCGCCTTCACGGCGGCGGCGAGCTCGTTGTACATCAGAACGGGCGTCGAGCCGGTCGCCAGGCCCAGCACGGCCTTCGGGTTCTTCTTGACGAGCGCGACGATCATCGCGGCCGCGCGCTTGCTGGCTTCCGCCTTGTCCTTGCAGATTACGATTTCCATTTTATTTCCCCTATTGGTTGGTGAGTGTTTCAGATTCAAACGGATCAGGTCGCCGTGAACGTCTCGCCGGCGACGTAGGACGGCGCCATGACCGGAACGTCGGCAGACTGGTTGCCGCCGAGCAGGCCGAGCACGTAGTCCGAGAGCTGGTCGCCGTTGGCAATCGGATCGATTTCCATGCGGGTGACTGGCTTCGGATAGACCGGCGCGAGGCCGCGGTTCGACCAGGCGACGACGCGAACGTCCTGGGGAACCCTGATGCCGGCGAGCGCCAGCGAGAGCAGCCCCGCCTCGGCGGCGTGGTCGTCGGTGAAGTAGAAGAGGTCCGGAAGCGGCGTCCCCCGCGCGATGAACTTCGAGAAGAAGTCGTGCGTCGAGCGCTTCACCGCCTCGATCACGCCCGGTTCGCGCACCGGCGCGGAGACATAGACCGAGTCGACCGAAATGCCTGCGTCGTGCAGGGACGACGTCGCGTCGGCGAAGCCGTACTCGAAGCCGATCTGCAGGACGCGGCGGACGCCCGCCCTGAGACAGCGCGCGACGAACTCGGGCACCGCCGCGTCGCTGGCGAAGCGCACGACGCGGGCCCCGGGATAGCCGCTGGCGTCACGGGCCACGACGACGGACCTGACGCCGGACGCCACGACCTCGCGCGAGATCTCCGGCACGGCGAACATCTCGACGACGAAGAGGTCCGGATCCTTCAGGCGAAGCTGGAGCTGCGTCGTGTCGTAGTTGCCGTGCGCATCCTTCGTCACGGTGATCTGGTTGAAGAAATAGCCGGCCGACAGCAGGCGGCGGCGCAGGATGTCGCACACCACGCTGACGTGATAGCTGTCGTTGCGGTCGGGCACGACGAAGAGGACCCGCCCCTTCCAGGTCACGGTCCCGCGCCCCAGCACCTCGCTGCCGCGTCCGGGATGCGGTAGCAGGAGACCTTCGTCCGCCAGGCGGCGCAAGGCCCCGCGCGAGACGATCATGCTGACGCCGAGACGCTCGGCGATGGTTTTGAGAGGCGGCAGGATCTCGCCTTCCTGGTAGTAGCCCGACTCGATGGCCGACCTAAAGCCGATCACCATCTGATCGGTCAGGCTGGTCCGGTCGTTGCGACTCAGGACGAAGGGAATCTTCTTGTGCACGCGCTCGGCCATCGGTCGATACTCCGGTGAAGGTTCAGAACAGCTTGACGGGATATTCGCCCGCGTCGACAAGCTTCTTGATCTCGCCCATCACGAACGGCTTGTCCTCGCGGTACGTGACGCCGAACCAGCTCGACTCCGTCGGCAGCACCTTGCAGTCCGCCTTGCCTTCCTTGATGAGCTCGTCGACGACGAACGGGATGTACCACTCGCTCTTCATCTCCGTGCCGCGCGCCGCCAGGAACTTGACGAAACGATCCTCGAGCTCCGTGAAGAGCTTCGGCGTGAAGCCCCAGCAGTTCATCGAGACGCGCGCGTCGAGCGGCACCTTGACGGGGTTCGCCGGATCCTCCTGGTTCTCCGCTCTGTCGCCCGCCTTCACGAGCTTCGTCATCTCCGTCACGCCGTTCAGCGTCCCGTCCGCCGCCACGTTGCAGATGCCGCGGGCGACCGAACCGTTCTCGGACAACGTGAGCGACAGCTTGTAGCCGACCATCGCGAAGTGCAGCGTGTCCGGATCGACGGACGACAGGTACGCGCCGAGCTTGGCCATTGCGTCACGGCCGTAGAAATCGTCGGCGTTGATTACCGCAAACGGCGTCTTCACCACGTCGCGCGCCGCGCGCACCGCATGCGCCGTGCCCCACGGCTTCGTGCGCCCTTCCGGGAACGTGAACGGCGCCGGCAGGTCGTTGAAGTCCTGGAAGCAGTAGTCGATGTCGACGAGCCCCTCGTACTTCTTGCCGACCTTCTCCTTGAACTCGGCCTCGAAATCGTGACGGATGATGAAGACCACCTTGCCGAAACCGCCGCGCACCGCATCAAAGACGGAGTAGTCAAGGATCGCCTCACCGGACGGACCGACCGGATCGACCTGCTTCAGCCCGCCGTAACGGGACCCCATACCCGCTGCCAGAACAACCAACGTCGGCTTGATTTCACCCATGACTATCTCCTTCGTCAAAGTTATGTATTTCTGAAGACACGCATATTATACATCATATACACTGACGATGTCAACGGGTTCCAGAAAAAAAATCCCGCCGGGAAATCCGCGGCGGGCGTTGGCGGACAGATGTCGGGTTCGGCGTCAGATCGGCATCTCTGTGACGCAGTCCATCGTCTTGCCGCTGTAGCGCGACTCCTCGGCGAGGAACGCGATGCGGTGCGACTCGAGGGCCGCCCCGAGGATCTTCGTGTATCGGTCGGGCGAGGCGGTCTTCACGAGCTTCACGAACTCCGTCATGATCTCGCGGTCGCCGCCGCCGTGATGTCCGTTCTGCGCCGGGATAATCGTCGTCGAATCGCCGAGGAACGGCTTGATCTCGATCTTCGTCTCGTCGGCGATGATTTCGCCGCGCGTACCGTAGAAGTGCGTGATGCGCGTGCGCTGCTGCGAATAGCTCTCCATCTCGAGGATGATCGTAAGCCCGCCGTCATACTCCATGAGCACCGTCTGGTGATCCACGGAATCGTTGCCGCACGCGTAGACGCAGCGGCCGTACGGGGACGTCTCGATCATCTTCAGGATCGCGTCGTCGGACTCGTCCGCGAAGTGGTAGCGCAGGTCCTTGCGGTCGTAGTAGAGCTTATAGGCATCGAAGGGACAGCTCTCGCGGACGGTGACCGGACAGGCCTGGCAGCGGTCGGCCGCCCCCTCGGGCGCGTTTTCGGGACGCCAGTGGAAGAGCGAGCCGAAGCTCGTCACCTTCTTGCAGGTCTTGCCCTTCGTCCACCACTCGATCAGGTCGAAGTCGTGCGTGCACTTGTTGACGAGCATGCCCGTACCCTTCGACTCGACGGACCAGTTGCCGCGGCAGTAGGCGTGAGCCGCCTTGCCGTAGGAGATGGCCGCCAGGTGATGGACGCTCGTGATCTCGCCGATCGAACCGTACGCGATGACCTCGCGGAGCTTCTTGTAGAACGGCGCGAAGCGAAGGACATAGCCCGTGAGCACGAGGCGCTTCGCCTTGATCTGCGCCTTCTTGATGTCCTCGCACTCCTTCCACGTGCAGCCGATCGGCTTCTCGAGAAGGACATGATAGCCCTTCTCGAGCGCCAGAATGCACGCCTTGTGGTGAAGACGGTCGGGAAGCGAGATGATGACGGCGTCGGCGTCGACGCCGGCCTCGAGCGCCTCCTCCCAGTTCTTCCACGTCGGATAGGCCGCGTCCGCCGGGAAGGCGGCCACGGGATCGGCAAGGCCCGCGATCTCGAACTCCCGGGGGTGGGTCTTCGCGTACTCCGCGTAGGCGCGGCCGCGAATCCCGTACCCCAGGATAATCGCCCTGACAGGACCGTTGTTCATCAGACCTCCACCTTCCAGCCGTTGCAGTCGCCTTCGCGCTTGAGCGAGATGCCCGTGCCCGTGCCGTTGGCGAACTCCATCTTCTCGCCGTCCCAGTCGAAGCCCGTGTCGTACTGGTAGCTCATGTTGCAGAGGAGGCAGAGCGTACCGGAGCGGCCGCCGACTTCCGCCGGCGAGATCGTCGCCTCGCGCGTGTAGCAGCAGTCGATGAAGTTCTTGACCTGGTTGAGCGAGCAGTAGAGGTTCGCCTGCTTGATCTCGGCGGCAAAGTCCTTCTGCAGCTTGGCAATCGCGGCGTCAAGCGCGTTGTCCTTCTTCGCCATCGCGTCCGTGCCGTAGTCCTTGCCGACGGAAGCAGCGACGACCTTGTCCTTCATGAAGGTCATCTCGGCGACCTGCTTGCGGATCTCGGGCGTCGGCTTGACGGCCCCCGTCCCGACCCACACCGCGAGCTTGCCGCGGTTCACCGCGACGATGCCCTTCGTGCCGTAGAAGACCGTGCCCCAGACGCCGAACGGACCGTGGTAGAGCTCGACCGTGCCGTACGGCTTCTTGAAGAGCATCTTCATGCCGAACTGACGACGGCCGCCGTGGTAGAGGTCGGTGGAGTAGGGCTCGTCGGAGCAGATGATCTTGTACGGGCCGCTCTTGTCCATGTCCATGCCCCACTGGGCGATGTCGAGGTGGTGAGCGCCCCAGTCGCCGTTGTAGCCCGTGCCGAAGTCGTCGTCAAAGCGCCAGAACATCGGGTAGAAATTGTTCACGCCGCGCGGCGCGAGCTGGTCGGAGTAGGCACGCCACTTGGCCGGGCCGAGCCACATGTCCCAGTCGACGTTCGGATTCGGCGCGCTCTCCTTCTCGGCGTTCTTCGGATCGTCGAAGAAGCGGATCGGGTGGGACGGGCCGCCGAGGCTCGGGCCACCGCG
>CAMEZU010000114.1 GCA_945947925.1 uncultured Verrucomicrobiota bacterium | reverse complement strand
CGCCCCTCCAATCGACCTCTCCTCGGAAGCCCGAAGGGCTCTCTGTGTTTCATCCACCAAACGCGCGGACCTGTTCGCGGTCGTCGAAGGGGTGCTTGACGCCGGCGATCTCCTGCGTCGTCTCGTGGCCTTTTCCGGCGATAATCACGATGTCGCCTGCGGCGGCGTTCGCCAACGCATAGCGGATCGCCTTCGCACGGTCCGGTTCAACGATGAGCAATGAAGGATCTGCGACGGACGATGGTTTGATCCCGGCCACAATCGCCTCGATGATCTTCATCGGATCCTCGCTGCGCGGATTGTCGCTCGTCACGACCAGCCGGTCGGCGAGCTTCGCGCACGCCTCGCCCATCAGCGGACGCTTCATCGGGTCGCGGTCCCCGCCTGCGCCGAAGACGACCCAGAGGGCGGGAGACGCTGTTTGGGGTGTTTGGGTTTCGGGATGTTCGGATTCTCCTGTCCGTCTGGCATCCAGTTCGTTGCGCATCGCCGTCAGGACCTTCTCGAGGCCGTCGGGCGTGTGGGCGAAATCGACGTAGACCTCGGCTTTCACCGCGGGATTCTCCACGCGCTCGAGCCGTCCCCACCGCGGCGCCAGCTTCGGGATCGTCGCCTGGATGACGTCTCGCGGCACCCCCGCCGCCTCGGCGAGCGCCGCCGCGACGAGGACGTTCGACTTGTTGTAGTCGCCGACGAGCGGCAGGTCCGTGAGGTCGTACCTTGGCGTCTTGTTGCTCACCGGCAGGACGTTGAGCGGATACCCGCCGACCGCCTCGAGCATCTCGCGTCCGTACCCGCCGTCCAGGCAGACGACGTACGGCGGGAAATCCCTCCGCCCGCTGTCCGCCCGCGGCGACGGCGCCTCGTCCGCGATCTGCTTCGCGAAGGACGCCTTGACGCGGAAGTACTCCTCCATCGTCCTGTGGTAGTCGAGATGGTCCTCCGAGAGGTTCGTGAACGCGCCGCCCGCAAAGACCGTGTCACCCGTCCGCCGCTGGTGGATCGCATGGCTCGACACCTCCATCACGCAGTCGGTGAGTCCGTTCGCCTCCATCCGCGCGAAGATCTCCTTCAGCTGCTTGAGCGGCGGCGTCGTATAGCCCGTCGAGTACCGGTCCTTCCCGTCAAAGACCTCCACGGTCGTCAGGTACCCGCACTTCCGCCCCGGACAGGCGTTCACGAATTCGGCGAAGATCCACGTGCAGGTGGTCTTACCATTCGTCCCTGTGATTCCCCAGAAATTCATGCCTTCAATCTCTTACACCGGACCAGGAATTGAAGCGGGCTTCGGCGAGCTTCTTGTATTTGGGGCCTGTCCCTCCGTTCACGAAGGGGTCGATCGAGATGCCGCCGCGCGCGGCGAACTTGCCGTAGACCTCCATGTACTTCGGCTTGAGGAGCTGGACGAGATCGTTGTAGATCACGTTGATCACGTCCTCGTGGAAGTCGCCGTGGTTGCGGAAGCCGAAGAGGTAGAGCTTCAGGGACTTCGACTCGACGAGCTTCTTCCCCGGGATGTAGCGGATCGTCAGCGTCGCGAAGTCGGGCTGGCCTGTCTTCGGACAGAGGGTCGTGAACTCGGGCGCCGTAAAGGTCACCCAGTAGTCGCGCTCGGGATGCTTGTTCGCAAACGCGTCCAGCATCGTCGGATCGTAGTCCGTCGAAGCCTTCGTCGTCTTGCCCAGCGTCTTCAGATTCTCAAGATCGTCTCTCATGGCCGTATTATAGCATTTTCAGATTAGGGCAAAGGACCCCACTGCTGGAGATTGAATAATGAATATTGAATATTCAATTCACTGTTCATTATTCAGTTCCCGTCACTCGGCGCCAGATGCAAATCCTCGTCTTGCCGTATTCGCGGTCGCGGACGAGGTCCCAGCCGGGGGTCTCCTCCGCCTTCTGCACCGCCGTCATCTCCGCGATGAAGAGTCCGCCGGTGCGGATCACGTTCCGCTCGGCGAGCGTCGCCAGGACCTGCGCGTAGCCCTTCTCCTCGCCGAGCCTGTACGGCGGGTCCGCGAAACCGACCGAGAAGCCGGGTCCGACGTAGGTCGCGAGCCAGCGGTAGACGTCGGAACAAATGACCTGGTTGTTTGGATGTTGGGATGTTGGGATGTTGGGTTTGCAGAGCACGCCAAGATTCTTGCGCAGGACTTCCAGGTGCTTGCGGCTCTGCTCGACGAAGGTCGCGGACGCCGCGCCGCGCGAGAGGGCCTCGAGTCCGACCGCCCCCGAGCCCGCGAAGAGGTCGAGGAAGTCGCAGCCCGCGACCTCGGTCTGGATGATGTTGAAAACCGCCTGCCGCACCCGGTCCTGCGTCGGACGGATCAGATCCGTCTTCGGCACCAGAATCTCGCGGTTACAGTACTGACCTCCGGTTATCCGCATTCCACCAACCTATTCACTCTTCACTGTTACCGATTCACTCTTTATGCCCGGTACTCCGCGCAGGAGTCCGCCGTTTCCCAAACCTTGACGGACGAGACGCCGGGGAGGCGGGACTTGAGCTGCTCGTAGAACATCTTCGCCATGTTCTCGGCCGTGGACCGGAACGGCAGCGCCACCGTCCGCATCCCGTAACGCTCGACGACCGCCGCGATCTCGCGTTCGCCCTCGGACTGCGTGTTGTAGACGAAGGCGTGGTCGAAGCGGTCGCAGATCGTCTCGGTCGCGAGGCGCTTCAGGTCCTTGAAGTCAATCACCATGTCGCTCGCGTCGTCGTCGGCCTGCGTGACGGAGACGTCCACGCGATAGGTATGCCCGTGCAGGTTCTTGCACAGCCCCTGATGGTTCGTCAGCACATGCGCCGCATCGAACTTGACGGTCTTGGTGACGGTGATCATTTGCCCTCCGTCATGATCGCCACGAACCTCTCCGGCGGGGGACAGGGACGGAAGGTCTTGAGGTCGATGAAGGCGTGGCGCGTGAAGCCGTTCACCAGGACGCCCTCCTCGCCCTTGCGGCGGATCTCGCAGGCGATCTCGAGACGGACGCCCTTCTGCGCCTGGACCCACGCCGAGATTTCGAGGAGGTCGTCGTACTTCGCGCTCGCGCGGTAGTTGCACTCCGCGTGCGTGACGGGGAGTCCCCAGCCCTCGGCCTCGCACTCCTTGTACGTGTAGCCGCACGCCCGCATCAGCTCGTTGCGCGCGCGCTCGAACATCGTGAGGTAATTTCCGTAATAGACGACGCCCATCATGTCCGTGTCGGCATAAGGGACGCGATACTCGATCGTAATCTTCTTCATAAGCCCGTGACCTCCCTGACGCGGGCGGACGTCACGCCCTTCAGCAGGATGCGCTTCGTCTTGGACGTCTCGCCCGACTTGAACACCACCATCGACTTCGGAAGGTCGAACGCATCGGCGAGCGTCTCGACCAGCTCCTTGTTCGCCTTGCCGTCCACCGGCGCGCACCGGATGCGCACCTTGACGGCGTCCCCGAGGAGTCCGTCGATCCCCGCCTTCGAGGACCGCGGCTGCGCCTTCACGTTCAGGATCACGCCCTCGGGCGTCTCAGTAAGACAGCCTACCGCCATGTCCGCTCCTGCTGTCCTGTCGTGAGGAGGCGAGCCGCCTCCTCAGCACTGAGATCCCGCCATTCGCCCGGTTGCAGGTCGTCCGAAAGACGCACGCCGCCGACCGCGACGCGCTTCAGCTTCACGACGACGAGATGCGCCGCCGAGCACATGTAGCGGATCTGGCGCTTGCGTCCCTCGTGCAGCCGGAACTCGAGCGTCGTCACGTTGTTCACCGGCTCCTTGAGGACGGCCACCGGGACGGGACGGATCACATAGCCGTCCGGCATCGTCACGGGTCCGCGCAGGATGCGCAGCTTCTCCTCGCTCCAGCGTCCCGCCACCTCGACCACGTACGTCTTCTCGTGCTCGTAGCGCGGATGCGTCAGCTTGAACGTGAGCTCGCCGTCGTTGGACATGAGGAGCAGACCCTCGCTGTCCTTGTCGAGCCGCCCGACGGGAACGACCCGCTCGGGAATGCCGCGCACAAGGTCCGCCACCGTCTTGCCGCCGAAGGGATCGCTCATCGACGAAAGGACGCCGACCGGCTTGTAGAGCATGATCGTCCGCTTCGCCTCCGCGGCCGCCACAGGCTCGCCGTCCACGGCGATCGCCACCGCCGCCGCGTCATAGCGCGCCCCGGCCTCGCGGACCACGAGGCCGTCCACCGTCACGTGCCCGGCGGCGATAAGGTCCGCCGCATGACGCCGCGACGCGACGCCCGCATGCGAAAGGATGTTCTGAAGTCGTTCTTCGGCCATACGGGTAAATTATACCATAAACCGCAGGCGCGGCGTCCCCGCCGCCCCGACGGTTTATTCGTGTTTGTTCAGGACCCCGAGAAAGGCCTCGGCATTGCGCTCGAGAACCTTTTCGAGCGCCTCCGCCGTGAGGCCGCGCAGCTCGGCGAGCTTCGCCGCGATGTCACGGACGGACGGGACTTCGGCGTCGTTCTCCGCCGTCGCGTCGCTCTCGACAAGCAGGCGGTCCTCGGGAATCGCCTTCGCGAGCTCGCGGTAGTTGACCGCGTGGTCGTTGAGGATCGCCGGTCCGATCGAGACGTAGCCGTTCAGCTTCACGATATCGGGGAGGAGTCCGCCCGACCGCGAAAAGCCGTGGAAGAGGAAGGCTGGGATCCGCCCGCCTTCATTCTCCATTCTCCATTTTCCATTCTCAATTGTCTTCACGACATCGCCCCAGCACTTGGCGCCATGGAGAACGACAGGACGCCGGAACTCGGCGGCGAGCCGAAGCTGCGCCTCGAAGATCTCGCGCATCCGCGGGGAAATGTTCCTCTCCTTGAGCCGGTCGAGGCCGATTTCCCCGACGCCCGCCTGCGGATTCGCCGCGAGCCGGGCGCGCAAGGCGTCCGCATCGAAACCGTCGAGATACCACGGATGCGTCCCGTAGAAGACGACGTCCCTTTCCGCGGCGAGGCGGGACGCCTCCCCGACGAACGGTTCGCAGAGCAAATGCCGCGTTTCGCCGCGGACCAGGTGACAGTGTGCATCGGTCATTTCACGACTCCATGGTCGGCGGACATGTTCTCCCCGAGGAGCGCCAGCTTCGGATCGCTCGCCGCGTAGCCCTGGATCCAGCCGTTCTCGAAGCCGAAGTCCGCCGCAGCCTCGGTCACGCTCTCGTATTCCTCTTCCGTCACCGAACGGTCAAACGGCGGCGTCTCCAGCGCCTTGTAGGCGGGCGTGTACTGCGCCATCACCGAAATCGCCACCTCGTTCGACACCTCGGTCGCCAGCCACGCGAGATTCTCAATCGCCTCCTCGGCGTGTCCCGGCAGGACCAGGAGGCGAACGATGAGCGATGAGCGATGCGTGATGAGCGAGCGATTGTAGGCCCATTTGATCGCAGCGCGGGAGGCGGCGACATAGCCCGACGCCTGCGAGGCGGCGACGGCCGTCGCGTCGCTTGCGTAGCGCAGGTCGAAGAGCGCCCAGTCGCAGAGATCGGCGTATTCCTCCAGCGTCTCCACGCGCTCGTAGCCCGAGGAGTTCCAGACGAAGGGAAGGCGGATGCCCTCCCTGAAGAGCGGCTGGACGGCTTCGCGGACGTAGGGAAGGTACGGGGTCGGCGAGACGAGGTTCCAGTTCTCCACCTTGTCCTTGAGCGCGAGGTCGCGGAAGATCTGCGTGAGCTCCGGAATCGTCTTGTCCACGCCCTCGCCCTTCCAGCTCCACGGCGAGTTCTGGCAGTAGAGGCATTTCATCGTGCAGCGCGAGAAAAAGACGCAGCCCGACCCGCGTTCGCCCGTAAGGGGCGGCTCCTCGCCGAAGTGCGGTCCCCACCGGAACACGCGCGGCGCGTTCAGCGCCCCGCAATAGCCGGCCTTCGGGTCCGCCCCGAAACGCGCCGCCTTGCATTTCCGCGGACAAAGTTCACACATGCCATCCATTTACTTCACCACCCCATGTCCCGTCTTGTCGGACCCGACGCGCGTGATGCGCCCCTCCTCGCGCAGCCTGGCGATCTCCCGCAATACCGTGCGGCGACTCACACCCAGCAACTCGGCCACTTCATCGGCCGTAACAAACGGATCCGTCTTCATGTTCGGCAGGAGGCGGCGGTTCTCCTCCGTCACCGAGACGACACGATCCCCCTGCGGTTCAAGCCAGTCAAACCGCAGCAGCTCCATGTCTCGGTGTTTGAGGATCATAGACCCATTATAGCATAAACAACACCT
>CAMEZU010000113.1 GCA_945947925.1 uncultured Verrucomicrobiota bacterium | reverse complement strand
TCCGCCTTGATGACTTCCTTCGTCTTCGGGACGGACGCGAACGTGAGCGGACGGCCCTCGGGCGAGAACTCCCAGTCGACGGTCTCGACCTCGACGCCCTCGACCTTCCCCTTGCCGAGGAAGCGGAGCGAGTTGAGGTTCCAGCGGCGCGTGCAGCCTTCGAGGTGGCTGGAGCTCGTGCGCATCATATAGGGCCACTGCGGCCACGGCGTGGAGGGACTGCGCGTTTCGGGCGGCTGGGGCATGATCTCGATCTGGGTGACGGACGCGGCGCCCTGGCGGGTCGCGGTGCCGACGCAGTCGGAGCCGGTGTCGCCGCCGCCGATGACGAGGACGTGCTTGCCCTTGGCGTCGATCGGGTTGCAGGGGATTTCGCCGCCGATCGCCTTGTTCTGGTTGCCAAGCAACTCCAGCGCAAGGTGGATGCCGCGGAGCTCGCGTCCCGGGATCTTGAGATCGCGCGCCGCGGGGGTGCCGATGGCGAGGACGACGGCGTCGAAGGCCTTGGCGAGGTAGTCCGCCGAGACGTCCTTGCCGATTTCGGTCTTGGTGACAAAACGGATGCCCTCGGCCTCGAGCAGCGCGCGGCGGCGGTCGATGACGGCCTTGTCAAGCTTGAAGGAGGGAATGCCGTAGCGGAGGAGTCCGCCGATGTTCGCCTCCTTCTCGTAGACGGTGACGCTCCAGCCCTGGCGGCGAAGCGTGACGGCGGCGGAGAGTCCGGCCGGACCCGCGCCGACGACCGCAACGCGCTTGCCGTTCTCGGCGGCCGGTGGATGCGGGACGACCCAGCCTTCCTTGAAGGCGGTCTCGATGATGAGCTTCTCGGTCTGGCGCACCATGACGGACTCCTCGTCCAGCTGGCGGACGCAGCACGACTCGCAGAGGGCGGGACAGATGCGGCTGGTGAATTCGGGGAAGTCGCTGTTCACGGAAAGAAGCTCGTACGCCCGCTTGAGGTCGCCCTTAAGGACGGCGAGGTTCTGGTCGGGGACGAGGTTGCCGAGCGGACATCCGGAACCGTGGCAGAAGGGCGTGCCGCAGTTCTGGCAGCGCTCGACCTGAGGCTTCAGGTCGGCGAGCGTGAAGGTCTTCTCAACTTCGCGGAAATCGTGCTTGCGCTCTTCCGCGGGACGATAGTAGTCGTGAATGCGTTCCATAGCGCTAAACGCCATAGCAACATCTGTGCCAAACGGCCAAAGGCCCGCTCGGGAAGCGGAAGATTACATATGGTGTAATGCTCGTGCAGGCGTCGTGCCGCAACGTGTAAACGGACGGATGCAAGACCAGGTCCGACGTCAGCGGCGGAAGACGTCCCGTGCTGCCCCCAGGTCGGGGTAGACCGTGCAGATCGCGAGGATCTCTTCCGTCGGTTGCGACTGGTCCGGGACGAGCACGGCGCCGCAGCCTGCCGCATGGGCGCCTCGGATGCCGCTGAACGCGTCCTCGAAGACGACGCACGCGCGCGGATCGAGTCCGATCTTGCGTGCCGCAAGCTCGAAGATGTCCGGCGCCGGCTTGCTGCGGACGACTTCGTCGCCTGTTGTGATGGCATCGAAGTAGCCGATGACGCCGGCCGCCTCCAGGTTGTGGCGGACGACCTTCAGCGTCGAGCTCGAGGCGACGGCCGTTCGGATGCCGTTCTCCCGGCAGAATGTCAGCATCTCGAGGAGTCCCTTCTTCTTTTCGGGAACCGAGGCGAGCTGGTTCTCCCAGGCGATCTCGATCGCGGTCGTGCAGTACAGCGGAATGTCCAGCTCCGGGTGTGCCTCGCGCGCCAGGCCGGCGATCAGGTCTCTCCCGAGTCCGCAGAACCGCCGCGGCAGCTCGGGTTCGATCGTGACGCCCTGACGTCGGCCGGCCTCGATCCAGGCCCGCTGGTAGGTGATTTCGGTGTCGAAGAGAAGACCGTCCTGGTCGAAGATGGCGCCTGCGTAGTTCATTGGGGTCGGAGGTAGGGGAGGTTGAGTTCCTCTCGAAGTCAATTCGTTGCACCTATTATACCATTTTCTGGACTGGACAACGGCGCTTCGGTTAGCTATACTAGAGGACAAGCCTCCGTCGAGGCGAACGACACCTTAACGAACATCAGGAGAGAGAAGATGAAGAAATCCATGCTGGCCCTTGTCGCCGGACTTCCGCTTGCGCTGCTGGCGGCCACTTCCACGCCGAAGGGCTTTACCGACGACCTTGATGCGGCGCTTGCCCGCGCGAAGGACGGCGGCAAATACGTCTACGCCTGCTTCTCCGGCAGCGACTGGTGTGGCTGGTGCATCAAGCTCGAGGAGGAGGTCTTTTCCGACGACGCGTTCGCCGCCGCCGTGAAGGACGACTACGAGCTCGTCTTCATCGACTCGCCGAGGGACAAGACCCGTCTTTCCGACCACGCCCGGGCGCACAATCCCGAGCTCGTCAAGAAGTACAAGATCCGCGGCTTCCCGTCCATGGTCGTGCTCGACGGCAAGGACGGTTCCGAGGTGACGCGCGCCAGCGCCTACCGCAGGGGCGGCGCCGCGGCGTACGCCGAGTACCTGAAGAAGGTGCGCACGACCGACTTCAAGAAGCTCGCCGCGCTTGAGAAGGAGTGGATTGCGCCGCTGGAGGCCAAGTACGAGGCGCTGATGGGCGAGCTGAACACCGCCTGCGGCAAGGCGATCGACGCCGAGGCGGCGAAGCCCGAGAACAAGGGCAAGCGCCGCGAGGAGCTGCACGGGGCCGCGATGCCGACGGTGAAGACGTTCCTGCCCCGGTTCAGCGCAATCAGGGACGAGGCCGCCGAAAAGGCCAAGACGGCACCGGAGGAGGTGCGCGAGAAGCTCGGGGCCCTCGCCAAGAGGCTCGGCAGCTGGGTCGAGTCCATCGAGCGGCAGTGATTCAGGACGGGTCCGCGGGCGCTTTCGTTTGACAGTTGCCCGAACGGACCCGAAAAGAGTATAATATCGCCCAATGTCGCCCATCCGATAATCTCTCGGGCGGCAGTCAAGACAACAGATAAACTCTAACGCAAGAAAGGTCAGAAACAATGTCGCGTGCCTATAACTTCTCGGCGGGTCCCGCCACGCTCCCCCTCGAGGTCCTGCAGCAGATCCAGAACGATCTCGTCGATTACAAGGGAACCGGAATGTCGGTGATGGAGATGTCCCATCGCGGCAAGGACTATCCGACGATCCACGCCGAGGCGAAGGCCACCTTCAAGGAACTCTGCGGCATCGGCGACGACTACGAGGTCGTCTTCATCCAGGGCGGCGGCAGCCAGCAGTTCGCGATGATCCCGATGAACTTCCTCGGCGCGGGACAGGTCGCCGACTACGCGAACCAGGGCACCTGGTCGGGCAAGGCCCTCAAGGAGGCCCAGCTCATCGCGTCCCTCCGCGGTGCGACGGTCAACACGGTCGCCAACTGCGCGAAGGACATCCCGACCCGCATGCCGCGCGAGGACGAGTGGAAGTTCTCCGACAACGCCGCCTACACGCACATCTGCACGAACGAGACGATTTCGGGCGCCCAGCTCAAGAAGATCCCGCAGGTGAAGGGGCCGCTGATCGCCGACATGTCCTCCGACATCCTCGGCATCGACCGTGACTTCACGCAGTTCGACATGTTCTACGCCGGCGCGCAGAAGAACCTCGGTCCCGCCGGCATGGCGGTCGTCGCGATCAAGAAGGAACTCGCTGCGAAGGGCGCGGCCCAGATCCCGACGATGTTCAAGTACTCGACCCACGTCGACAACGACTCGCTCTACAACACCCCGCCGACTTTCGCGATCTACGTGTTCGGCGAAGTGATGAAGTGGGTCAAGAAGATGGGCAAGGCGAACCTCTTCGCGCTTAACGACGCCAAGGCCAAGAAGATCTACGACGTCATCGACTCGACCGCGTTCTACAAGGGGACGGCGCTCCCCGAGTTCCGCTCGAACATGAACGTCACCTTCCGCCTCGGTTCCGAGGAGCTCGAGAAGAAGTTCGTCGACGAGGCCAAGAAGCTCGGCATGAGCTCGCTCAAGGGCCACCGCTCCGTCGGCGGAATCCGCGCGACAATCTACAACGCCTTCCCGATGGAGGGTGTGGACGCGCTCGTTCAGTTCATGAAGGACTTCGAGAAGAACAACGGCTAACAACCCTATGACGACAGCGAAACTCTTCGTTGGAACAGCCCTCGCGATTTTCGCGGGCGGCTGTTTTTCGGTTTCAGAGAAACAGGGTGTTTCACTCGCCGCCTATCAGACACTGGTCGGCCACAGGGTCGACTGGAAGGGGGCGTCGTGGATTTCCGCCGCCGACGCGCGGGAGGCTACCGACGAAGAGAAGAAGGCTCAGCAGGCCCCTGAGGGCACGAGCGCCTTCTATCGCGAAATCGTCAATGCGAAGCCCCTCAGTCGAGTCGTCGTCTCGGCGTCGGGACTGGGCGTCTTCAACGTCTACGCCAACGAGTCCCGCGTCGGCGACGAGATCCTGAAGCCCGGCTTCACGGATGCGAAGAAGACGAAGTATTCCTTCTCCTGGGACGTGACGCCGCTGTTCAAGTCCGCGGCGGGTGCGACCAACTTCGTTTCGGCGACCGTGTCCACGGGCTGGTGGAACGACAAGATCACGGGCTACCGCGGCAAGCGCAGCGCGCTTATCGCGCTCGTCGAGCTGACGTACGAGGACGGCACCGTCGAGCGCGTTCCGACCGACGTCTCCTGGCGCGCCGGCGTCGGCGGTCCGCTGCTTCGCGCGGGCATCTTCGACGGCGAGGTCTACGACGCGCGCTACCGCATCGACCTGTCGAAGCTCGGCCCGGCCGTCGTCAACGACGAGTTCAAGGGCGAGCTCCTGCCCCAGCGCGGCGCGTCCGTCTACCGCCGCGCCGACCTCGCGCTCCGTCCGAAGACGGCCTATGTCTGGAAGGGCGTGACGGGCGCGACGCCCGACGCCTTCGGCCGCGTCCTCAAGCTGCGCGACTACACGAACGCGTCGCTGATGGACCTCGATCCGGGCGAGACGCTGGTCGTCGACTTCGGACAGAATGCCGCGGCCGTCCCGTACTTCAAGGCGATGGCTCCCGCCGGCACCAGGATGACGATCCTTCCCGCCGAGATGCTGAACGACGGCAACGGCCAGAAGTCCCGCGGCAACGACGGTCCCGAAGGCTCGGTCTACCGCGCCAACCTCCGCGAGATCCACCGTCACGGCGCGCAGGTCTCCTACACGTTCTCGGGCGCCGGCATCGAGTCCTACATGCCGCAGGCGACGTTCTTCGGCTACCGCTACCTGTCGATCACGGCGGACAACAAGGTCAAGTTCACGCGCCTTCAGTCCGTGCCCGTCACGTCGATCTCCCGCGAGATGGAGCGGGGCGAGATCGTCACCGGCTGCGCTGACGTGAACCGCCTTATCCAGAACGTCCGGTGGGGGCAGTACTCCAACTACCTTTCCATCCCGACCGACTGTCCGCAGCGCAACGAGCGCCAGGGCTGGACGGCCGACACCCAGGTCTTCGCCAAGGCCGGCAGCTACAACGCCGACACCTACGACTTCTTCGTCAAGTTCATGCGCGACATGCGCGACACGCAGACGGCGTGCGGCAGCTACACGGGCGTCTGTCCCGCCGGCGAATACGGCGACGCGGGCGACCAGCGCTACGGTTGGGCCGACTGCGGCGTCATCGTCCCCTACGTGATGTGGCGTCAGACCGGTCGCACGGAAATGATCCGCGAGCACTGGGACTCGATGACCCGCTTCATGAACTGGCTCAAGGTCAACCGCTACTGCCGGGAGCGTGCGCTTGAGTTCCAGTGGAACGACTGGCTCAGCTACGAGAAGTACGAAGCCTGCTCCAACGGCATCAAGGTCGACGGCAAGCTCCGTCCCGAAACGCTCGTCTACTGGAAGTACATGGGCGGCTGCTACTGGCTCATGGACGCGCGGATGATGGCCGAGATGGCCCGCGCGGTCGGCCGTGACGCCGAGGCCGCGTCCTACGAGGCGATGGCACGCGAGGCGCTCGCCTACGTCCGGAAGGACATTCTCGAGGGCGGACGCGTTCCCGCGTGCCTCCGGGACATGCAGACGCCGAACCTCTTCGCCCTCCACTGCGGCATCCTCGCGGATGCGGAGGCCGTCAAGGAGGCGAAGGCCGCGCTGCTGAAGAACATTTCGGACCACGGCAACTGCCTCCAGACCGGCTTCCTCGGCACGTCCATCCTGATGGATACGCTGACCTATGCCGTCGGCGAGCCCCAGGTGGCCTACACGCTGCTCCTGCAGCA
>CAMEZU010000112.1 GCA_945947925.1 uncultured Verrucomicrobiota bacterium | reverse complement strand
GTCGGAAGATCCGACGACCCGATCGTCTACGACCGCCCCGTTTCGATTCTGGCCCACGGCTCGGGCCTCGACACCCGTGACGCCGTCCGCCTCCTCGCCGAAGCCTGACGGCGAGCCTTGCAACGGCGGACTCTTAATTGCTATAATGGGCAGGATGAGAAACAGCCTGCTTTTGCTTTGCCTCGCCGTCGTCTCTTCGGCCCTCGCGCTACCGAAGAAGGCGCCGCCGAAGCCGGTCCGTCCGCCCACGCAGAACGAAGGCGAGTTCTGCCTGTCGGGCTTCGTTCCGCCCGCCGCCGAGGGCGTGAAGGTTCCGCTCGAGCCGAATTTCGGCGTCGTCACGTTCGATGCGGCGGACCAGGAGGCCCGCCTGGCGAAGGTGATCGAGGCGAAAGGGTCGAAGGTTCCGTTGAAGACGCTGCTCAAGGATCGCGACTTCGTCACCAAGACGCTGGCGCTTGACGCGCTCCGCACGGCCGGCGTCACCAATGTCGAGGCGCTCGTGCGTCGGGACGCGAAGTACGGGACGTTTCTCAAGGCCTTTCTGCAGGACCCCGTGTTCATGCGCCACTATGCGGGCGCGGGGCTCGTGCCGTCCGACACCGAGGTCGGTCTCCGCGTGATGGCGGACATCTGGGCGCGCGACGGCAAGAGCGCCGATTTCGACAAGCGCCTCTGCGCGGGCATCGCGGCGGCGTGGGGCGCGGGACCGCAGAGCGCCCGGCTTCAGTTCAACGAGACGCTGCCGGTCGGAGACGGCAATCGGAGCGACCCCGTGTGGCGCTACTTCTTCTTCCGCCAATCCGAGCGCGAAGGTCGGCTCCATCCGAACTACCCGAACCTGCGTGTCTGGGAGATCCGCTTCCTCGCGGGCAATTCCTGGGACGACGAGTCGCTCTGGTGGCTGAGCCGGCGCATCAACCTGCCGTGGGATTGCTACGGCGGGGCGTGCTGGGCGGCGAAATACACCGGGACGAGCACGTTCGGCGCGACGATTCAGGGTCCGCTCTTCTACATCCAGGCCCCGCGCTGGATGGGCGAGGCCGAGAAGACCCTCCTGCACGGCGGCGTCTGCGGCGCGTTGAGCCACGTCGGCTGCCATGCCGCGGCGGCGCACGGCATTCCTGCGTACACGGTCGGCCAGCCCGGACACTGCGCGTACGGCTTCCGCCTCGCACGCGGCGAATGGCTCGGCGGCTTCGGAGGGCCAGACGGACACCCCCACAACTGGCTCTTCCCCGGCGTGGCGCCCACGATGACGCGGCTGATGGAGCGCGCCTTCCGCGACGACCGGCTCGTCGACCGCTGCGTCGTCCTGCAGGCCTTCTGGCGTGCGGGCGTGCCGGGGGCGATCGACTACCTGGCGCGCGCCTGGCCGCACAACTTCTATCTGCAGCGGGAGTATCTCGGCTGGCTGAAGGAGCGGAACGGTGATCTCACGGGCTATGCGAAGGGCCTGCTCAAGGCGTATGCGGGCTACGGCTTCGCCTATTGCGAGACGGTGAAGCCGTTTCTCGCCGACATCGAGGCCGGACTCGAGGGACGGGCCCTGACGGACTACCGCCTCGCGATTCACCGCGCCATTGCCGTGACGCCGCCGAGCTGGGCGGCGAAGGATCTGCCTGCGGTGGTCGGTCCGCAGGTCGCCGGCCTTTCCGAAGACGCGGAGAAGGCGTTCCTCGAACAGGTCTTCGCGATTCATGCGGTCGGACAGAACGACCAGGCCTTCGGCAATCTCCTCGAGTGGGCGATCGACACGTATGTTGCCAAGGGACGCGACACGGTGTTCGCCGAGGCCTTCAGGGCCGCTGCCGCGAGCCTGGACGCGAACCGTCCGGCGGGCGGCGAGCCGAAGGCCGACGTGAAGGCGTCCGCGCGCAAGACCTTCGCGAAGGCGATCGTGGCGGCCGAGAAGGCGCACAGCGCGGTCGCGGTGAATGCGCTCACGGATCTCGCCGAGCGGCAGGGCCTGACGGGCGGAACGGACCGCGACCTCGTCCTTCCGCTCCCGGCGGGCGAGCGGCTCGTCTCGGACGAGGGCCTGCTCTCGATCTCGACGACGAGCGGATGGGACAGTCCGATCGACCACCGCAACGTCCTGCGCAATGCGCCGGGGCAGTTCCATACGGACAAGGAGACGACGAACTGGGCGCTCGTCGACCTCGGGAAGGCCGTGCCGGTCTCGACGGTCATGGTCGTGAAGAACAGCGGCAACGAAGCGCGCTCCAACCACATGCGCGTCTTGCGCAGTACGGACGGGGCCACGTTCTTCCCGATCGCCGAAAGCGAGCGGACGCCGCGCATCTGGTCCGTCTCCGGCAACGGCGCCGAGGCGCGCTGGATCAAGGTCGAGCGGATTTCGGACGAGGCGGACTTCTTCCATCTCCGGAACATCCTGGTCTTCACGAAGGAGGAACGATGAGCATGCGTTGGCAGACAGCGGGCGTCTGCGCCCTAGCGGCCTGTGCCGCCTTCTGCGGACGGGCGAACCCCGTCAAGCCCTACGCCGAGGCGCTCAAGGACGGCAAGGACATGATGATCCTCTGCGTCGGATCAGACTGGATGCCGGACGCGGACCGTTACATCGCCGCCTTCAGGACGGCGGCGCAGGGATTCTCCGGCGAGGTGACGTGGGCGCTCTACGACCGGCGCGCGGGCCTCGGCGACGAGCAGGCGAAGGCGCTCGGCAAGCTGCCGTGCGAGGTCTACGGCTATCCGTGCCTCATCTATCGTGACAGCGAGGGGCGTCCGCTCTTTCAGCAGGAGGCCATTCGGCTCGAGGCGCTGCAGAAGCTGGCGCCGCTCGCGACGCGGACGCTGAAGATCCGCAACGACCGGGACATTGCGCTCAAGGCGGCGCGGGCGATGGCGAAGGGCCCGGCCAAGGCCGAGGCGCTCGGCAAGGCGCTGGCGCCGATTCTCGATCCCGTTCTCGGATCGTATTCGGAAAGGGCGGTGGGCGCCTATCAGGATTCGGTGCGGTCGGTCGTGAAGGAGATTCGCGAGGCCGATCCGGCCGATACGGACGGCTGGGCGGCGAAGTATTCCTTCTGCTACCTGCCGCTGGCGGAGAGCTTCGGCAAGCATGACGCGGTCGAGAACCTGGACGCGGTGTCCGTGCTGCTGACGAAGAAGGCGCTGCTGCCGGTTCAGCGGCAGCAGCTCTACAGCCTGCGCTTCAGCCTGTTGCTCGGGCAGACGGAGGAGGACGAGAAGATCGACGGTGCGTTGGTCGCGCTCAAGGAGGGCATTGCGGTTGATCCGACGTCCCCGATGGCCGCCTCGATGCGCAACGTGATGGCTTATTACACGAACCCCGTGCGGCTCTCGGGGATGCGCTGGCTCGGGAAGGACAACCGTCCGCGCTGGCAGAAGGCGATCCTGGACTGTAGCGGCGTCGTGAAGGTCGGCGGAACCTACCGGGTCTCCTTCAGGCCCCGGGCCGGCGGCACGCGCTTCCGCAAGGTCGCCTTCGCCGGCGGTGCCGTCGGCGAAGAGCGCGGAGGCGACTGGATCTGCCGTTTCCCGGGCGAGGGCAAGGCCGTCCTCGAGATGGAAATCAAGGGCTGCGGCTGGTTCGACGGCAACGGCGACATCGTCGTCACCCGCGAGTAATCCGCGCCGGGGCGGCGTCTCCCGCCGCCTCGGAATCCTGAAAAAAGTTTGTCAGGAATCGGATTTGCACGCTCCTTGATGTTTGCCAACACAAGGAGACTTGCCATGAACAAGACGCTGCTCTACATCCTTTTTGCCGTTTCCGCCGTCAGCCTGGCCTATGGGGACGTGACGATTCGCGACGGACGCGCCCGCCGACATCGCGACTCGGGCTACACCCGAACGTCCTACCGCCACGTGCCGCTGTCGGACCCGAACGATCCGTTTCATGATACGTACAGGCGCAACACCGGCCGGCTGAACGATGCGGCGGAGAAGCGCGTCACGAACCTTCACGCCAAGCTGGCGGCCGCCCGGGCCGAGGCCGATCGGCGCAGCGCCGAGCGCCGGTCGCCGATCTCGACCTACTCGAATCTCCAGGGGCGCACGTCGTCCGCTTCCGTGCAGGAACGCGAAACGGTCGTCATCCAGCGGCAGGTCAACATCTCCGATTCGTCCGTCGTCATCAATTAACGGAAAATCAATAATTGTATATGGTGTATGGAATTTCAGTCCGCTGACGGGTTAAATGTGCTATACTATTTCCATTCGCACTAGCGAAGAAGGGAACATCCGTCATGTCAGCTTTGGATAAGATTGCCGCGCATCAGGACCAGTATTCGTGCACTGTCGAGACGCTCGGCGAATGCAAGATCAATTCTCCTGTCCATCACCACGAGTTTATTCAGGAAGGCGAGCGCATCTTCGTGTCCGAGGAAGAGGCGTACATGAAGGAGATGGAGAAGAAGCTCGGCCACCTCCCGACCTTCGAGCGGGCGGGTCCGCTGGCGAAGATTTTCCACGACCCGAACTGGACGCGCGTCGGCATTGTCACGGCGGGCGGCCTTTGCCCGGGCCTCAACAACGTCATCAAGGGCCTGGTCGAGATTCTCGCGTTCGACTACGGCGTGAAGAACATCTTCGGCATCCGCTTCGGCTATGCGGGGCTCAACCCCGACTTCGCCTACCAGCCGATCCTGCTCGATCCGGACACGGTGGACACGATTCACGAGCTCGGCGGCACGATCCTCGGCTCGAGCCGCGGCCAGCAGCCGACGGACGTTATCGTCGACACGCTCGTCAGGATGAACATCAACGTTCTCTTCTGTATCGGCGGCGACGGTTCGCTTCGTTGTGCGCGCGACGTCGCGGAGGAGTGCCTCAAGCGTGGACTCAAGATCTCCGTCGTCGGCATTCCGAAGACGATCGACAACGACCTCCAGTTCATCGGCCGCTCCTTCGGCTTCGAGACGGCGGTCGCCGAGGCGGCGAATGTGATTCGCAACGCGCACGTCGAGGCGAAGGGCACGTCAGGCGGCATCGGCCTCGTCAAGCTGATGGGCCGCGACTCCGGCTTCATCGCCGCCTACGCCTCGATTGCGAACCCGGTCGTCAACTTCTGCCTCGTGCCGGAGATGGCCTTCGACTTGGAGGGGCCGAACGGACTCCTCGCCGCGCTCGAGAACCGCTTCGCCGCGGGCAAGACGCACGCCGTCATCGTCGTTGCCGAGGGCGCGGGCCAGGACCTCATCCTCGGCGAGCCCGAGCGCCGCGATGCGAGCGGCAATATCCTTAAGAAGGACATCGGCGACTTCCTCAAGCGCCGCATCACCGAGTATTTCAAGGCAAAGAACATCACGAGCAGCGTGAAGTACTTCGATCCGAGCTACACGGTCCGCTCCGTTCCCGCCCGCGGTACGGACGCGATCCGCTGCTACATGCTCGCCCGCAATGCGGTCCATGCCGCGATGGCCGGCCGCACGAACTGCGTCGTCGGAAACCTTGGCGAGAGCTACGCGCTCGTGCCGATCAAGCTCGCGACGATCGAGCGCCAGACCATCTCGCTCAAGAGCGACCTCTGGCGCAGCGTGATGGACGCGACGGGGCAGGAGTACTACTTCGGCGGCAGCACGCGTCGCACGCAGGTGCCGTCCTATATGGCCCCGTAAGGCTGACGATGATCGCCAAGTCCCTTGAGGCCTGGTTTGCCCGCGTCAAGCGGCCGATGCCCTGGCGTCTCGCGCCGGGGCCTTATGTCTGCTGGCTCAGCGAGATCATGATGCAGCAGACGACCTATGCGACCGTCCTGCCGTACTATGAGCGGTTCCTGCAGCGCTTCCCGACGGTCGCTGACCTCGCGGCCGCGGACGAGAGCGAGGTGCTCAAGGCCTGGGAGGGAATGGGCTACTACACGCGTGCGCGCAACCTCCACAAGGCCGCGCAGATGCTGAAAGACCGCTGGCCGGCAAGTGCCTCCGAATGGTCCGCCGTGCCCGGGGTCGGTCCCTATACGGCCGCGGCCTTGGCGAGCGTCCTTAACGGCGAGCCCGTCCCGGTCGTGGACGGCAACGTCGCGCGGGTCTTCGCGCGCTACTGGCTGCTGTCGGACGATTTCAGCAAGCAGCCGAACCGCGCCCGCCTGGCGGAGCGGCTGACGCCCGAAATCAGGCGGGGGACTGTCCCCGGCGACTTCAACCAGGCGATGATGGAACTCGGGGCGACCGTCTGCACGCCGAAGAACCCGTCCTGCGGGGACTGTCCCCTCCGCAAGGACTGTGCGGCGCGAAAGCAGGGTGTGCAGGCCGACTATCCCGTCAAGCCG
>CAMEZU010000111.1 GCA_945947925.1 uncultured Verrucomicrobiota bacterium | reverse complement strand
GAGCAGCAGTCCGTTCGTCGCATAGCGCGCCGGCGGATGGTGGTCGCGTCCGAACAGCCTGAACGCCGTCAGGCGCACCGGTTCGGAGAGGTCCTCGGGCGGCAGCCACGGCGGCGCCTCCCGGACGCGCCCTTCCGCCATCGCGAACGGAACGATCACGTTCGCCAGCACTGCGGCCGCGCGTCCCCGCCCCATCAGCCTCCCCGCGGCCAGGCGGTCCACGACCGACCGGCAGCCCGACGGCGAAAAGTCGGATGCTTCGCTCAGCGCCATCGTCCCCGGCCGCACGAAGAGCGCCGCCGCTGCCGCGAGCCGCGTTTCCGGCGTGTTGTTCGGCCGCAGGCCCGCGCGGTTCCAGTCCACGAATGCCGCGGCGCCGAGCATGGCCGCCGCCGCATTGTCGGGTTCGCAGCGGATCGCCGCGTAGGGCACGGCACGGGCGATCCGACGGAAACCGGACGCGTTGCGGCGGTAGCCGAGCGCGGTCATCGTCTCCTCGTAGAACACCTGTTCGCGCGTCTCTCCCGACGTCGCCAGGCGCTGCTGCAGCCGTCCGGCCTTCAGTCCCAGACGGTGGCGTCCCGCCGCCGTCATCACGGCGCAGGCCAGCTCCCGGTCGTCGCGCAGCCTGTCCTCGCAGGGCCGCTTGCCGCTCGGAAGCCGCGCGAACGGATAGGCGGAGAGGTCAATCTGATCGGGCGAGAAGGCGACGTTCGCCGTCATGAAACGTCCGATCCAGATCGACACGGCCCCCGGCGGAAGCGTCGCGGGCTCGGGTCCGCACCCCCACGTCACGTGGGCGATCACGCGACGGTAGGCGGGATCCGTCCCGTGTCCGTGGCGACACCAGTCCGCCGGCGCGAGGTGCACCTCGACGTCGCCGCGCAGGCGCCGCCGCTCGGGTCCGAGTTCCAAGACCGCACCGAGAAAGTCCGGTCCGGGGCCCAGGTTCCACGCGCCGGGATCGACCACCCGGACCGGCGTCCCGCCGCGGGTGAAGAGGCCCTCGGGGCGGATGCTCCGGTCATACCACATCGCCTGGACGTGACGCTCGGTCAGGGGTTCGCGCGTCCTGCCGTCATAGACCCGACAGCCCGTCATCCCGCTACGCCGCCTTCCTCGTCTTCGCTCCCGCCGGCACGGCCGGGGACGCCTTCACCTTCTCCGCAATCTCCGCCGTGAGTTCGGGATGCTCCTTCAGGTAGGCGATCGCCCCGAGCGATCCCTGCGCAAGCTGGTCGCTGCCATAGCTCAGCCAGCTACCGCGCTTCTCGACGATGCCGCGCACGAGCGCCGCGTCGAGGACGGACCCCTCGTACGAGATGCCGCAGGCGTAGAGGATGTCGAACTCCGCTTCCGTGAACGGCGCGGCGACCTTGTTCTTCACCACCTTGACGCGCGTCCGGTTGCCGACGACTTCGCCGCCGGCGTTCTTGATCGCCCCGATGCGCTGCACCTGCAGGCGGCACGTCGCGTAGAACTTGAGCGCCTTCCCGCCGGGCGTCGTCTCGGGACTCCCGAACATGACGCCGATCTTCTCGCGCACCTGGTTCGTGAAGATGCAGAGCGTCTTCGTCTGCGCAAGCGCGGCGGTGAGCTTCCGCATGGCCTGCGACATGAGGCGGGCCTGTAGGCCCACGTGGCTGTCACCCATCGCCCCGTCGATCTCCGCCTGCGGCGTCAGCGCCGCAACAGAGTCGACGACCACGATGTCGATCGCCCCCGACTTCACGAGTTCCTCGCAGATCGTCAGCGCCTCCTCGCCGCTGTTTGGCTGCGACACGACGAGGTCGTCGAGGTTGACGCCGATCTTCCGCGCATAGCCTGGGTCGAGCGCGTGTTCCGCGTCGATGAACGCCGCGACCCCGCCCGCCTTCTGCACGTTCGCGACGGCATGCAGGGCGAGCGTCGTCTTGCCCGACGACTCGTGTCCGTACAGCTCGACGATACGCCCCCTGGGGAGCCCTCCGATGCCCAGCGCGAGGTCGAGCGACAGCGCGCCTGTCGAAACGGCCTCGATGTCCTTCCTCGCCTCGTCCCCGAGCCGCAGGATCGACATCTCGCCGAACTCCTTCCGAATCGCCTGCAGGACGCCGTCCAGGGCCGATCCGACCTTTTCCAACACGTTTTCCTTGCCCATCTGCCTTCCTCCTTCCTTTCATTGTTCCCAGTTCACGAACCGTTCCTCGTTCCTGAAGAGCCGCACGTGCATGATATGGTCGACCTCCGCCCGCGCGGCCGCCTCGGGTTCCCCGTACACCTCGATCACGTCGAAGCGGTACGAGCCCTCCCAATGGTTATGCCGCAGCCAGGTCCTGCAGCCCCGCCGCAGGAGGTCGAGCTTGTGCCGGCCGACGCTCCGCATGCGCCGCTGGTAGGCGCTCCGCGCCTTGTGCTGCTTGACCTCGACGAAGACGAGGACGTCCAGCCGGCGGTCGTAGGCGATGATGTCGATTTCGATACGCCGGTCGTCCGGACACGGGCGGACGTTGCGCTCGATGACCGTCAGGCCCTCGAGCCGGAGCTGCTCGGCCGCGACATCCTCGCCCCAGCGTCCGTGACGGACGCCGACGTTCTCGTCCTCAGGCGGCCGAGGCATCGCGCTGCTCCTTCACGGCTTGCCGGTAGGCCGACGTGTCCCGCTCGATCACCATGGGCATGCCGAAGCAGATGACCCCGAGCGAATTCTCGATCGCCGCCGTCAGTCCGAGCGCCTCGTACGGCGCGATCGGCATGAAGGCCCGCTGGTCATGACGCCCTTCCCCGGCGCAGCGCTTCACCTCGAGCGTGTAGCCCGGAATCGGATCGACCTGATGCGCCAGCTTGATGTAGGTGAGGCCCTTCGGCGAACGATGGACGAGGCCGCGTCCCTCCTCGATGCTTTCGCACTCGCCGCGGAACACCTGCAGCATCTTCGACAGGTCTGAGAAGTCGAGCTTCACGCAGATCGCGTTCTCCCAGTCGAAGTGCGGAAACGTCGGATTCGGTCCGCGCCGGTCGCCGATCGTCATCTGGTTGGCCAACGTCACCATGATGCTGCCGTCCGTCTGTCCGTGCGCCGGATGAAGCTCCATCTTCATCGCGCACCCCGACCCCTTCGCGTTCGCCTTGTAGAAGGCCAGTTTCGGACGGAAGGCCCGCGGCGCGGACGCCCTGTCGTTTGCGGTTTCGTTCATTGTCGTCTCTCCTTTCGGTTTGTGTTGATGAGATTCCCTAGGCCCAGAACGAGGTCCCCTGCGAGGCGTCGAGCTGCCGGTAGCCCGTCGCCCCCAGGATCGATTCCTCGTCGACGGACGCCTTGCCGGCCAGGTCGGCGATCGTCCGCGCCACGCGCAGCACGCGGTCGTAGGCGCGGGCCGACAGGTTGAGCCGTTCCAGCGTCCGCCGCAATTCCTCCGCCGCCTTCGTCGTCAGCTGGCAGATGTCCCTGAGGTCGCGGCTCTTCGCGTCCGCATTCGTCCGCACCCCCGGCATGTCTCGATAGCGCTCCGCCTGGACGGCCCTCGCCCGGACGACGCGTTCGCGGATCGCCGCACTCGGCTCGCCCGGCTCGAGGCGCTCGAGGTCTTTAGGCATGACGGCGTTCACGCCGACCTGGATGTCGATGCGGTCGAGGAGCGGACCGGACACCCGCTGCTGGTACTTGAGAATCTGCGCCTGCGTGCAGCGGCACTCGTGCGTCGGGTCGTTGTAGTAGCCGCACGGACATGGGTTCATCGCCGCGATCAGCATGAAGCGCGAGGGATAGTCGCAGGCCGCGGCCGCGCGCGAGACGCCGACGTGTCCGTCTTCGAGCGGCTGTCGCAGCACCTCGAGCGCCTGACGCGGGAACTCCGCGAACTCGTCCAGGAAGAGGACGCCGCGGTGGGCGAGCGACACCTCGCCCGGCATCGGATGCGTGCCGCCGCCGAGGAGTCCGATCGAACTCACCGTGTGATGCGGCGCACGGAAGGGTCGCGTCGTCACGAACGTGCCGCCGCCCTTTTCGCGCCCCGCGACGGAATGGATGCGCGAGACTTCGAGCGCCTCCTCGACGGTCATCGGCGGAAGGATGGACGGCACCCGGCGCGCCAGCATCGTCTTGCCCGAACCGGGCGATCCGATCATCAGCACGTTGTGTCCCCCGGCGACGGCGACCTCGAGCGCCGTCTTCACGATCGGCTGCCCCTTCACGTCCGCAAAGTCATCCCCGCGGTTGCGGTCCCCGACGACCAGGTCCGCGAGGTTCGTGTAGACGGGATCGATCGTCACCTCGCCGGCCAGGAACTCGGCCGCCTCGCGCAGCGTCCTTACGGGAATGATGTCAATCCCGTCCACGACGCTCGCCTCCATCACGTTCTCGGACGGCACGAGCACCGCGCGGCGGCCGATGCGCTTCATCTCCATGACGATCGGCAGGATGCCGCGCACGCGGCGCACCTCGCCCGAGAGCGAGAGTTCGCCGACCATCGCATAGTCGGAGAGTTCCTCGGTCCGCAGCCGCTGCGTCGCCTTCAGGAGGCAGATCGCGATCGGCAGGTCATAGATCGGACCTTCCTTCTTCACGTCCGCCGGCGCCAGGTTCACCGTGACGGCATACTCGTCCTTCGAGCGGTAGCCCGAGTTCTTGAGCGCCGTGGAAACGCGGTCCTTCGCCTCCTTCACGGCCGTGTCGGGAAGGCCAACGATCGCAAAAGAGCTCGTCCCCTTCGCGCTGTAGACCTCAATCTCAACAGTCGAGGACTCCGCCCCGTTGATCGCACCTGAATAACACTTCGCCAGCATCGCAACGTCCTTTCGTCTTGTGACGCGGACATTGTGCCATTTCCGTCAAAATCATGCGTGACATTTTCGTGATAATTTCATGCCAAATTTTCATTGAAAATATCACGGAACAGTCACCATGGCAATTCCGTTATTACCGTCCCCAGGTCCCTTCACTTGAGGCACATCATTGACATCACATCACTTCATTCTCACCCGGAGAACCTTCCCGACTCCCAGGCTTGACGGGCGCTGTCCCCACGGTGGTAGGCCAAAACTGGCGCGAGGTGTCCGACACGCCGCGCCAGTTCATCACGATCAATCCACCTTACTCATATCATCCTTTTGGTAAAGAGACGCGCCATCAGATCAGTCCTTCCTGCCGGCTGGTTGACTCGTCACTAAATAAATGTTATAATCATTTACGTAAAACCTCGCAGGGTGAATGAAATCGAGTATCGGGGGAGCGATGAAGAAGACGGAGGAGTTGACGACTGGGGAATTCCCGGCGTTCTGCCGTGCACACGGCCTCAAGTGCACGGCGCAGCGGGTGGCCGTGTTCACGGCAGTCCGTCGTTCGCGGAACCATCCGTCGGTCGACGAGGTCTGGGAGCGGGCGAAGCGAAGTGTCCCGACGCTGACGCGCACTTCGGTCTACCGGATTCTGAACGAGCTGTCGGAGCTTGGGTTGCTGACGCGGCTGGACGCGCTGTCGGCGGCGCGCTACGACGCCTGTCTCGGGCCGCACGCGCATTTCATCTGCGAAGTCTGCGGAGCGATTATGGACTATCCGCTTCCGTCCGGTCTGAACCTGCCGGTCGGCATGCCGGCCGAACGCCACCACCTCGAACTCAGGGTCTCCGGCGTCTGCGACCGATGCCGGCGCGATGGGAGGACAGGGCGTCCGGTCGCAGGCGGATCGCCAAGCGGGGATAGAATGTTCTTTATGTCAATGAAGTAATGAAAGGAGCAACAAGATGGAACTCAAAGGATCCAAGACCGAGCAGAACCTGATGGCCGCCTTCGCGGGCGAGTCGCAGGCGCGCAATAAGTATGACTATTTCGCCTCGAAGGCGAAGAAGGAAGGCTACGAGCAGATCGCGGCGATCTTCCAGGAGACGGCGCTGAACGAGAAGGAGCACGCCAAGATGTGGTTCAAGCTCTTCGCGGGCATCGGCTCGACGCCTGAGAACCTGCTGGCGGCCGCAGCCGGCGAGCGCGAGGAGTGGACCGAGATGTACAGGCGCATGGCGGAGGAGGCCGAGGCCGAAGGCTTCACCGACATCGCCTTCAAGTTCCGCAAGGTCGCCGAGGTTGAGGCCTTGCACGAGGCCCGCTACCGCAAGCTCGCCGCGAACATCGAAAGTGGCGAGGTCTGGGTGCGCGTCGGCAAGAACAAGTGGCAGTGCCGCAACTGCGGCGCGATCGTCGAAAGCGAGTCCGCGCCCGACAAGTGCCCGGTCTGCGACCATCCGAAGGCCTACTTCCAGCTTGCCCAGGAGAATTTCTAATACTAAACGGAAAGGACAAACACCATGCGTTCACAAACAACGTTCGACATCCAGTACGCCCACC
>CAMEZU010000110.1 GCA_945947925.1 uncultured Verrucomicrobiota bacterium | reverse complement strand
ACGGTCTGTGCCATGTCGAATTTCCTCCCCTGTGTTCGTGAAATGAAACAACAAGGATATTTTAACAGAACCGACGGGCAAAATCCACCCCCTCATCGGGTGAGCGTCAGGACGTCCGCCCCCGCCTTCATTCTGCGACGCGGAGGGTCCTGGTACCGGCCTTGTCGTCAATCACGAGGATCGCGTATTCGGACGGCTTGAAGTCCGTATCGGTGGAGACGGACGCGTAGTCGAACGCGCCGCGCAGGTCCGTGTAGCCGTCCTTGTGAAACTTCATCGCGCGTCCGTCCGCCGACTTGGCGTAGACCTTCACGTACGCCCCCGGCAGCGTCTTGCCCTCGGCGCTACGCACCCGCAGCTGGCGGTACTCGCGCGTCACCTGGACGTCGAGCGGATGCGGCGTCACCTCGAGCTGCGCCTCGGCGCGTCCTTCCGCTCCCGTCGCCACGAGGACGAGGTTGCGCACGGCGACGGACGCCGGCAGCTCGACCGATGTCTCGTCCGACGCGAGCTTCACCTCCGCCGACCACGCGGGCTTCAGGCAGCGGACCGTGTCGTCCTTCTTCGCCGCCACGCCGAACGGATCCTTCGAGAACGTGATCTCGAGGTCCGTCGGATACGCCTTCAGCGTGCAGGACCCAAGGTTGCGCGAGGAGATGACGACCTTCCGTCCGAGAGACGCGAGCGCGAGCGTCGGGGCCTTCGCGGCCTCGGCGTCGACCGCCGCCGGAGTCTTGCCCTCGATTTCGTCCGCCTGCGCGAGCACCTCGCGGAAGCGCTTGGCCCAATGCGCGACGGGATGGTCCGCATACGGCGCCGCCAGCGCGCGGCCCTTCGCGACGTCTCCGTCGCAGAACGCGAGATAGGCCTTGAGATAGGCGACCTGCATCTTCTGTTCCGCCACGTCGCCCGCGAGCGCGAGCTGTTCCTTCGCCTCTTCGAGACGGTCCTGGGCGACGAGATAGACGCAGGCGAGCAGACGGTCCTCCGGCGTCAGCGCACGGCGTCCCGCGAGCGTGTCGAGAAACGCACGGTACTCCGCCGAAAGCTCGCGGTTCGCCAGACGCGCCGCCCCGCCCACCGCGTGCGCGCGGGCGTTGATGAGCGGCCAGTACTCCTTGTGCTCGAACACGTTCGCCCGCTCGGGCTCGATCGTCACGAGCGGCGAGACGAGCGCCGTCCCGACGGCACGGGCCACCTTCTCATAGTTCTCGCGGCGCGCGAGCACCTGGCGAATCCGGTCCGCGTCAAAGGCGTCGCGCCAGGCGAAACCCGCGCACCAGAGGTTCTGGCAATAGACGCCGCGGGACGTCAGCACGTCCAGCACCTGCCGCGCGTAAGCGCCGTCCTTCATCCGCCAGACGATCTTCGACAGGTCGACGGACGGATGGTCGAGGTTCTTCGTCCGCAGGTACTGCAGCACCTCGCCCTTCGTCGCATTCTGCGACACGTAGTTCCAGCTTTCGGTGTCCGTCTTCGTCGGCTTCGCGACGACCGGGAGGACGCGTCCGCCCTTCCCGTCGACCGGCACGGCGTCCGTCACCTCGGGGAAGTAGAAGGAGCAGGACTGCACCGCGGCCGAATACGACGCGCAGTCAAAGGTCCGCTCCGCCACGGCGCGGTCCTGGCCGAGCGCGATCGCCCCCGCCGGAATCTCCACCGTCAGCGACTCGCGGCGGCGCTCGTCCGTCGGATTCGTGACGACCGTCACCATCGTGTAGGGACGCCCCGCCACGAACTCGTCGCGCACTTCGGCGCCCGTGGAGCCGTCCGCCCGCGCCGCGGACGGATCGTGGAAGCGGCGCGTGACCGTCAGGTCGCCCGAGACCGGCGCCGACGGACGCGTGAAGACGACCGGCGCCTTGGTCACGGCCAGCGCCATCACGCCCTCCGTCTCGTTACGGACCGCAAAGAGGATGTTCTCGGAAGCAAAGGCGTCCGTCGTGCCGGCGGCGATCGCCGCGGCGTAGTCGCGCCAGAAGACGCCGGGAACGACGCGATCGCGCGTCATCTCGCCCGGCCGGCAGCGGTAGTAATGGGTCTCCACCCACTCGCGCGTCCGCTCCGGCGGACGGTAGAGCTGGCGGTTCGCACGGCGGGCGACTTCAGCCTTGCTCTTGCGCGCAGGGGCCGTGGCGGCGCGCGAAGAGCGCATTTCAGCGAACTTGACCGCCGGACGCGGCGCCTCGGCGGCGGGCGCCCGCAGGACGGCGGCCTGACTGCTCCAGTTGGCGGCGGAAGCCGGGAGCGCAGGCTCCGCCTCTGCGCAGATCTCCTGCACCTCGCACTCGTCGCACACGGAACCGACCGCCCGATAGGGCTGAAAGGCGCGGCGAAAGGCGTTGCGCTTCATCACCGGACCGCCCGCCGCGGCGGGTGCTTCAGCCGCCGCGCCGAGGACGGTGTCATAGGCCGCGTCGATCTCGAAGACGCTCAGGGGATGCGCCTCGCACCAGTCCGCCAGGCGACGCGCGACCTGCGGCGCCAGCGCGGGCAGGCGGCGCGCGAGGAGACAGAGCTCAAAGGCGTTGAGGTTCTCGCGCGCGCCGGGGACGGCGTAGGCGGCGAGGTCCTCGCCCAACAGCCAGCGGTCGACGAACCGACGGTCGCGCTTGTTCGCGAGGTGGGGACGGACCACCGCGTCGAAGAAGGCGCGGTCGCGCTCATAGAGGAAGAAGTCGAGTTCGTGGGACGCGTAGGTGTCGTAGAGCGCGAGCTTCTCGGCGTCCGTCTTCTCCTTCCAGCGCGCGAGGAAGGAGAAGTCACCCTTCGCACGGGGGAGCCCGCGCGACTGGAGAATCGGGAAGAGCTCCGCGTCGGAGACGCAAGTCCGCGTCGCCGCGGTCGCACGGGCCGCGTCCGCGACGGGACGGTGACGGCGGTCGCGCGGCGCAAACGGAACGGCCGGACCGACAAGCGACACCGAGTCGACCGTTTCGCCGTCCGTCACGACGATGGTGACGTCCTGCGCGGCGAGTCCGACCTCGGCCGCCGCCGCAAGGTCGATGGTGACGCAGCCGTTCGCGTCAGGTCGCGCATTGGCGATGACGGTCTCCGCCTCGGGCAGGAAGTCGCGGCAGAAGTATCCGGACGCCCGCGGCGCGCAGCCGAAGGGACCGGTCGACAGGTCGTCCAGCGCCTCCGCCGACGCGGCCGCGATGTCGTCGACCGCGTCCCAGCCGTTGCCGTCGGACAGCTTCACGTCCGTCGTGACGGTCTCCGAAACGCTCCAGGGGTTGAGCAGGAGCGAGGGGCGGTCAAGCATATTGCCGACGCGGTGCGGCTGTTCGCGCCGCTCGAGCACGTACTGGAGCTTCTCGCCGAGACGACGGCCGGACACGTAGTCGGTGCCGCGTCCGCCCCAGGTGCCGACGGAAACCGCGGGACGCGTCAGCGCGGCGGCGAGCGCCTGCGCGGGGGACGGTCCCTCGCCGACGTCCGGACGGTAGCGCGCGGCGAAGACGTGGACGCGGGAGGCGGGCGTCGCATTGGCGAGGCGGACGGAGAGGACGCCGTTCGTCGCGCAGGTCGCGGAGGCGATGCGGAGGAGGCTCGGATCGCCGACGTCGGTCAGCGAACGCGCCGAGCCGGCGAGGACGCCGCCCTCGCCGACGACTTCGACTCCGACCGTCTTCGTCACCAGCACCTTGCAGGAGACGCCGCGGTCGCGGAGCGTGAGCGTGTAGTCGCCCGCCGGCAGGCCGCTGAGCTTCAGCACGCCGTCCCTGTACGAACAGGCGGAGATCCAGTCCTTCGTCACGGCGCCCGCAGCGTTGACGCCGAGCAGCGAGACGCGGACGGCCAGACGGGCGGCGCCCGGCCAGTCTCCCGCGAGGAGGTCACGCACGGGCAGTTCGAGCGTCTCCCCTTCCGCGGCCGTAAGCGCGGCCGGCCAGGACGGGGACTCCTCGCCGATGTCCCAGACGAAGTCGGCGTGATCGGATCCGGCGATGCGACGGATGTCGGTCAGCGGACCGAGCTCCAGGATGCCGTCGGCGTTCGTCTGCAGGGTCTTGCGGACGGTCCTGCGGAACGCGCGGTGGGAGAATTCCAGTCCGACGGCACGGTCGGCGAGCGGCTCGCCGTTGCGCCCGCGCAGTTCGATCCGGTACCCCTTGTCCGTCCGCCGGAGGAAGGCCTGCTCGACCTGCGTGCCGCGGCAGACTTCGTTCGCCCAGTGTTCCGCCGTCGCCTCGAGCGTCTCGTCGGTCCCGGTCACGGCGCGGCGGACGGTGCCGGTGAGCGCGAAGCGGACGCCGACGAGCCGTTCGGGGACGGTGAACGTGACGACGGACTCGGCGGCGTCGGCGAGCGCGAGATCGGGATACGGCACAACGGTCTCGTGTCCGTCCAGATCGGTGAAGGTCAGCGTGAGGCGCGCGTCCTTGAGGAGCTCGAGCGTGGCGGGCTTGCCGCTCACGGCGAGGCTGGGACGGAGCAACGCGGTGGCGTGGCGTCCCGCGACGAGGGCTTCGGACGGCAGGACGGCGGCGAGGCCGAGCGAGAGGCGCTCCGTCACATGGTCAAAGGCGACGGTGGTGGCGAGGCGGCCGGCACCGACAACGGCGACCTTGCGTCCCGCAGACTTCTCGTCCGCCGCGAACGGCACGGCGATCTCGCCGTTCGCGTCCGCCGCAAAGACAGTCTCGCCGAGGCGCAGCTTCGCGTCCTTGACGACGTGACCCTTCTCGTCGAGCGCGGTGAAGACGTGTCCCGCGCCGTCGCGGCGCACGGTAGCGCGGAGACGTCCCTTGCGGACCACCGCTCGGCTGCAGACGCCGGCGCCGGAGCATTCGACGACGTAGACGCCGGACTCCTTGAGTTCGGGGAGGATCAGCGTCTCGGCGTGGCGGACGAGGGACGGGAAGCGGGAGAAGTCGACTGCGCGGGAGACGGTGGGCACGGCACCGTCGAGGTCGATGTCGCTCTTCGCCTCGCCCTTGAGCGCGCAGCAGGCCGCGAAGGCGTCGAGCTCGTAGACCGAGAGGCGCATGCGGCGGACGTTCTTGACGTTGAGCGTGAGCTTCACGTCGTCATCGGCGGCGAAGAGGGTCGGGTTGGCCCTGGACCAGTCCAGCTCCACGCGGTCACGCAGCTCGGCGAACCCGTCGGTCCCCAGCGCCGAGACGGGCGTCGTCTCGGCGGAACGGCCCGCCAGGAGGTCGGCGGTGGCGATGACACGTTCGCGCGTCTCGAGCGCGACGGTGTCGGCAAACTCGCCGAGGTCGGACCCCGCGCGGCGGAAGGCGCACAGGAAGTCGAAGACAAGCCGGTCCTCGTCCGTCACGCGCAGCCACCTCGGAAGGCAGCGGAAGAGATTCTGTCCGCGCGTCGCGACGGGATAGCCGTCGAGGCGGATCGCGAGATACATCAGGAGCTCCGACTTGAACTCGGTCTCGCGTCCGCGGTCGCGCGCAAACTCGAGCAGCTTGCGATAGGCGTCGAGACGCAGGTGGCGGAGCGCGGGCAGGAGCCGGTCGGCGAAGGCGATGCGCTGGCGGAGAAGCCGCTCCTCGGCGGCGGGATCGGCCGCGAAGTCGTCGTCCGCCCCGGGGGCGAGCTTCTCAAGGACGAGCTGCGCGAAGTCGCCGTTGCCGTAGAGGTCCTTCGGCGTGCCCTTCAGGGCTTCTGCGAGGCGCTCGAGCTGGGCCAGCGTCATCGAGACGAAGACCTTTTTCCGGCGGAAGACATTGCCGGGCTTCTTCTCGTCCTTCAGCCACGCGAGAGCGGCCTCGACAAGGCCGGGCGTGTCGGGCAGCAGCCGGTCGTCGTCGGGGTTGAACCGCCGGCCCTTGTCCGCCAGGGACGGCTCGTCAAGGCAAGAGAGGAAGGCGAACGCCGGATCGAAGGCCCCCAGCCAGCCGGAATGTTGTCCGAACGCGTCGAAGGAGATGTCCTTCTGGTCGAGGACGGACGGATAGGTGTTCGGCGCGAGCGGCGTCTCGCGATCGGGGAAGGAGAAGACGATGCCGGCCGCAGATCGCAGTTCGCGGCTCAGCTCGAGGGGATTCGGCTTCGCCTCGTCGAAGGCAAGGAGCGCCTGCCGCAGCCGGAGCCCGTAGCGGTCCGTGCTGTCGCTAGGAGACTTCTCCCAGCGCTTCAGGAGGGCCTTCGCGTCCGCCAGCCGGCCCTCGTTCTGCGCCGTGAGCACGGCGTAGGCGTACCAGGCATCCGACTCCGGCCGCAGCATCGAGAGGACTTCCTGTCGGTTGGTGGAGAAGGCGTAGCGTTCGGCGAACGAGACGTCCGCGAGACGGGAGAGGTCGACGGCCGATGCCGCCAGGGGCAGCATCACAGAGGAGAGGAGGAGTCGGGTCATTTTAACCTAGGATTTCGTGGAGTTTT
>CAMEZU010000109.1 GCA_945947925.1 uncultured Verrucomicrobiota bacterium | reverse complement strand
AGTCGTCGGGCGAGGACGATTCGGCGTCCGAGCCGGCCTCGGCCTTCAACGTGCGCGAGCTGTTCCGTCGGATCGGACAGGCGCGTGTCGCCGACTTCGTCTGGCCTGTCGGCGCGCCCGACGAGCCGACCCTGGCGACGGCTCCGCTCCTCGCCGGGTACGGGCTCGACCCGGACTCCGCGACGACGGTGACGCTGCTCAGGTCCGGCACGTCCGAGCAGCGCCAGATCACGTTCGGCAAGCCGGCGACGAACGGACTCGTCTACGCGCTCGTCCAGGACAACCGCGCGATCGTGCGGGTCGACGGCGAGCTCTGCGACTTCATCCGGACGACCGATTTCTCCGACCATCGCCTTTTCCCGTTCGAGGAGAGCGCGGTGTCGCGGTTCTCCGTCGGCGACAACGGGGTGAACTACCGCCTGACCAGGGGCGCCGAGGGCCTCTGGCGGATCGACGAGCCGGTGTCCGCGCCCGCCGATCCGACGAGCGTCAGGAAGCTCCTGCGGCGCATTCTGGAGATGTCCGTCGCGAACCGCGCCGAAAGCGGGCTCGTCGTGTCGGTGCTGACGAACGCGCCGTCCGAGACCGTCTCGGCGGACAGCCTGCTGTCCGACCTGTCGCTTGCCGACCTGCGCAGCCGCGAGATCCTGCGGATCGATCCGTCGGACGTCCGTCGCCTGACGCAGACGGGCGGGGTCGAGCGCGCGTCCGCCGTCCTTTACGACAAGGACCTCCGGTGCTGGACGGTCGAGTCCGCGCCGACCGCCTCCGCTGCGGTTGCCGAGACGGCCGTCTCGGCCGCGCTGGCGGCGCTCGATCCGCTGGTGGCGGAGAAGGTCGTCCTGCTGAAGGTCGGTCCCGGCGACCTGCACCGCTACGGGCTCGAGGAGTCCGAGGCGCGTTGCCGCATCTGCATCGACCCGAAGGAGGAGGGACAGCTCCGCCGCATCGTCCTGATTGGCCGGAAGGCGCAGGGCGGAAGCTTCGCCACGCTCGTGGGCGCGTCCGAGTCCGTCTTCATCCTGTCCGACGAGACCGTGCGCAAGCTGACGGCGCCGCTCGTCACCGAATGACTTAACTGAAAGGATCACCATGAAATACGACAAGAACCATGCGCTGCTCGAATGCTCCATTCCGGGCGTTCCGTCCAAGAGCGGCAAGGTCAGGGATGTCTTCGATCTCGGGGACAAGCTGTTGATGGTTGTGACGGACCGCATCAGCGCGTTTGACGTCATCCTCCCGTGCGGCGTGCCGGACAAGGGCAAGGTGCTCAACCAGCTTTCGCTCTTCTGGCTCGAGTTCCTCGGCATGAAGAACCACCTCATCACCGCCGACGTCGAACAGTACCCCGCCGAGCTCCAGCCCTACAAGGAGGATCTCCGCGGCCGCTCGATGCTTGTGAAGAAGGTGAATATGGTCGAGGTCGAGTGCATCGCCCGCGGCTACCTCACCGGTTCTGGCTGGAAGGAATACCAGAAGTCCCAGACCGTCAACGGCGAGAAGCTCCGCGCGGGCTACGAGAACGCGTCCAAGCTTGACGAGGTCCTCTTCACCCCGACCACCAAGGCCGCGATCGGCGACCACGACGAGGCGATCAACTACGACGAGACCGTGAAGCTCGTCGGTGCCGAGACCGCGAAGGCCCTGAAGGACGCGACGATCGGACTCTACTCGAAGGCCGCCGAGTACGCCCGCCGGCACGGCATCATCATCGCCGACACCAAGTTCGAGTTCGGCAAGGATGCCGACGGATCGCTCATCCTCGCGGACGAGGTCCTCACGCCCGACTCCTCCCGCTTCTGGCCCGAGGCCAGCTATGCGGTCGGCAAAAACCCGCCGTCCCTGGACAAGCAGTATGTCCGCGACTGGCTCGACTCCATCAACTTCAACCACCAGCCGCCGGGTCCGGTGCTGCCGGACGACGTAATCGCACGCACCCGCGAGATTTATGTCAAGGCCTACGAGGACCTCTCGGGCAAGAAGCTGGCTTAAGAAAGGAATGCAACAATGGGACTTTTCGGACAGATTGGCGAAGCGATGAAGATGCGCTCGGAAATGAAGCGCATCCAGAACGAGATCCAGAAGATCTCGGTGACGTATGAAAACGGCGGCATCTCGGTGACGGTGAAGGGCGACATGTCCATCGCCTCTATCGTGATGAAGCCCGAAGCCTACGACGAGGTGAAGGCCGGCAAGCCGGCCCGCTTCGAGACGATGCTTCTCAATGTCGTCAACGGCGCCCTCAAGAAGGCCCGCGAAACGACGCAGCAGGAGATGCAGAAGCTCATGCAGGCCAACGGCGGCATGAACGGCCTCTTTGGGAAGTGAATAATGAATATTGAATACTGAATAATGAAAGAATTCGATTCCGCCGTTGTTCAATATTCAATGATCAATATTCAATATCATGCTCGCACCGCTCGACGACCTTGAGAAGGCGCTGGCCCGATTGCCGGGCTTCGGCCGGCGGTCCGCCGCCCGTGCGGCGCTCGCGCTCGTGCGCGAGCCCGCGCGGCTGCTGGATCCGCTCTTCCTCGCGCTCTCGGCCGCCCGAGACAAGGTGCGTTGCTGCTCGCGCTGCGGCGCGTTCACGACGGTCGACCGCGACCCGTGCGACACGTGCACGGACGCGACGCGCGACGGCTCCGTCCTCTGTGTCGTCGAGGACCCCGCCGATATCGTCACCGTCGAGGCTTCCGGCGCCTTCAAGGGCCGGTATCACGCGCTCGGCGGCAAGTTGTCGCCGTCCCGTCGGATGGGACCCGAACGCCTGCGGTTCGCCGAGCTCGTCGACCGCGTCGTGCGCGAGGGCGTTGCCGAGGTCCTGCTCGCGCTGTCGACGGATATGGAAGGCGACGCCACGGCCGGCTACGCCGCCGAGCTGCTGAAGGGCACCGGGGCGAAAGTGACCCGGCTCGCCTTCGGCCTTCCCGCCGATTCCGGCATCGCCTATTCGGATCCGCTCACGCTCAAGCGGGCGATTGTTCACCGCATTCCCCAGTGAGGTCCTTCCCATGGCCGAAGTCGAGTTCTCTGGCGTTCAGAAAGTCTACGCAAAGGGTGACCGTCCGGCCGTCACCGACTTCAGCCTGACGGTCGGCGACGGAGAGTTCCTCGTCCTGGTCGGCCCCTCGGGCTGCGGCAAGTCGACGACCCTCAGGATGGTCGCCGGACTCGAGCTCCCGACGGGCGGCGCGATCCGCATCGGCGGACAGGACGTCACGTACCTGCCGCCGAAGGACCGTGACATCGCGATGGTCTTCCAGAACTACGCGCTCTATCCGCATATGACGGTGAAGGAAAACCTCTCCTTCGCCCTGAAGCTGCGCAAGTTCCCGAAGGCCGAAATCGAGGCCCGCGTCACCGCGGCGGCCGAGTCGCTCGGACTCGCCGACTACCTTCAGCGCCTCCCGAAGGCGCTCTCGGGCGGACAGCGCCAACGCGTCGCCCTCGGCCGCGCCATCGTGCGCGAACCGTCCGTCTTTCTCTTTGACGAACCGCTTTCCAACCTCGACGCCAAGATGCGCGTCGAGATGCGCGCGGAGATCATCCGCCTCCACAACCGCCTCGGCGCAACGATGATCTACGTCACCCACGACCAGACCGAGGCGATGACGATGGGCCAGCGGATCGTCGTCATGGCCGAGGGACGCATCCAGCAGGTCGCGCCGCCGCTCGAAATCTACAACCGTCCGGCGAATCCCTTCGTCGCAGGCTTCATCGGCACGCCACCCATGAACCTCTTCCCTCCGGGAACGCTCGACCCGGAGAAGACGGCCGGGATCCGCCCCGAGCACCTGGCGGTGCGGGGAAGAGGGACCGGCGAAAGGGAAGCGGGCGAGCTGGACGCGGTCGTCGACTTCCTCGAGCCGCTCGGCAGCGAGACCCTCGTCCACATCCTCGTCGGGACGATGAAGTTTCCCGCGATCGCCCGCCTGCCCGGCTTCGCCGGATTCAAGCCCGGCGAGGCGGTGTGCGTGCGTCCTGATCGGACGAAAACGGTCTTTTTTAACTAAAAACGAAAGGAAACACAGTCATGAAGAAGATGATGTGCATTCTGGCGACGGCGATCGCCGCCCTGGTGCTGACCGGATGCGGCGGCAAGCCGAAGATCCCCGCGAACACGGTCGTCGCGTGCTACGTCGACCTGGAGAAGTGCCTTAAGAACGGCAATGACATCGCGGAACTTGTCATCGACAACCTGCCGAAGCACCTGAAGGGCAAGGCGGAGGATGCGCACGAAAAGGCTCGCGAGGAGTTCGAGAAGAACCTCTCCTCGTTCGACTTCAAGTGGCTCGCGGTGACGGTCGGCACGGACGGCCAGGGGACGGAAGAGATTGCGGCAGTCGTCCGATGCGACTATGTCGAGAAGAGCGAGAGCGGGAAGAACCTACCCCAGCTCATTGAGGACTATGGCGGGGTGAAGCGTGCGTCAAAGTTCGACACAGACGTCATTAACGTTTATCTGCCCGTGTTCGGGATGGCCTCGATAGCGTTCGTCGACGAGGACTATATCATCCTTACTAAAAACGAAGACTGGCTTGAGAAGATGGTCCGTCTCTATGCCGACGGCAAGGGCGACACCTCCGACGCGTTCGACGACCTGACGGACCTTGGTTCGGACACCGTCGCGCGCATCCAGACGGCCGACGCAAAGACGCTCGTCGACCTGGCCGGCGTCCGTGACAATCTCGAGTCGTTCGGCGAGCAGTGCGATGACGCGGACTTCATCGAAGACTTGCTCGACATCGGCAACATCACGCTCGACATCACTGTCTCCGACGACGTGCTCGGCTGCGAGCTGACTGTCGAGGCCGGCTCGAAGGAGCTGGCGAAGGCCGTCGAGGGGTTCTTCAATATCGTCGCCCTCTGCAACCACATCGGCGCGGATGCCGTGGCGGCGTTCTCTACCTACGGCAGGCTCCTGTCCCTTGACGTCTCCCTCGAGCTTGATGCCTTCTGCGAGCTCAAGGAGGAGACGCTTTACGAGCTCGCGGCCATGATCCGTGACAGCGTCGAAGTCGACCGCAGCGGTTCGACCGTGAAGGCCAGCTGCACCTACGACACGGAGGACCTTGTCGAGCTCCTTGTCCCGCCGTTCGCGGAAATCGCGGACAAGGAGCTCTGAGGAGCGGTTCCGATGACGACGATCGTCATGCTCTGCGTCGCCGCCGCGGTGGCGGCGCCCGCGAAGACGGCTCCCGCATCTGCGAGAGCCGTCCGCTGGGAACTGAAGTTCACCGAGGACTTCAACGGGACGAAACTCAACGAGAAGCTCTGGACGCGCATCGACAAGGGGAATCCCGACTGGATGAAGAAGATGTCCCTCCGTCCCGACCTCGTGACGGTGAGCGGCGGACAGCTCCACTGCTGGGGCAAGCGGAACGAGGACCTCGAGGCGGATCCGCGCACGCACCTGACGGGCGGCGTGATGACGAAGGACCGCTTTGCGATGAAGTACGGCAAGATCGAGTTCCGGATGAAGCTGGACAACGGACAGAAGGGCGCGTGGCCGGCGGTGTGGATGATGCCGCAGACAACGGTCCTCGGCTGGCCGAACGACGGCGAGATCGACATTGTCGAGCGTCTCAACAGCGACGCCTTCGTCTACCAGACCGTCCATTTCGGCACCGGCGAAAAGGGCGGACACAAGAGTCGTGGCGGCAAGGGGAAGATCAAGAACGGCGACTGGAACGTGTACGGCCTCGAATGGACGCCCGAGGCGATCGTCTGGACGGTGAACGGCACCGAGACCTTCCGCCATGCGAAGGGACCGAACGACGATTCGTTCAAGTACCCCTGGACGACGCCGTTCTACCTGATGATCGACTACCAGCTCGGCGGCAACTGGGTCGGCGGCGTGGACGAATCAACGCTCCCGAAGGCGATGCACGTCGACTGGGTGAAGTTCTACCACGGTTCGCGCGACGGCAAGCGCTTCTCGGAGTTCGTCAACCCCCGCAAGTGATTTGCGGGGACTGTCCCCCTTTGCTCGGTTACGCCTTGGGCCAGAACTTGTCGGAGAGCTTGGAGGGGATGCCGACCTCGCCCTTGTCGAAGCACTCGGCGAGGATCTTCCAGCCGAGGTCGAGCGCCTCTTCGAGCGGGATGTTCACCGAGAGGTCCATCATGCCAGCCTCGAACTTCGCGCCGTACTTGAGGAGCTTCTGATCCCAGGCGGACATCTTGAAGCCCATGGACTGCTTTTCGATCGTCTCCTTGTACTGCGCGTAAAGCTTGATCATCGCGTCCATGACGGTGCGGTGGTCTTCGCGCGTATTCTTGTTGACCTGCTGCTTGAGGCGCGAGAGGGAGCCGAACGGCTCGATGCGTCCGTTGCGGAGGTAGAACTGGCCTTCGGTGATGTAGCCCGTGTTGTCCGGCACCGGGTGCGTCACGTCGTCGCCCGGCA
>CAMEZU010000108.1 GCA_945947925.1 uncultured Verrucomicrobiota bacterium | reverse complement strand
TTCTCCGACGCGGAGGTCGAATTCACCGTGTCGACATCGCGAACGGTTCCCGTCGAATCGGATGACTCCCACGCCGGATCAACGCAGGAGGTGTGGCCGGCCGAGTCGCTCGTCCGTGACGGATGGGTCCGGTCGGAGACGTGTCAGGTGGCCCAGAGCTGCGACGATGACTTCCACGCCTTCCAGGCTAACGCGGCTGGAGACGCCTACGAGGCCAAAAGGGTGCCTGTGCCATCCGTGCTATGCAGGATGCTGGTTTCGTCGTCGCAGGATGTTGACGCAGGCACGCCGCAGAGGCTCATGACGGAGATCGCATCCAAGTCGATGACCGTGCACGACACGATCGAGCGCCACCCCTGTCCGCTGCTGCCGATCCTAGGCCCGTTCTCGACGGCATTGAGGGAGCGTACGGAAGACACCTCGCCGACATCCCCTGCCGGAATCTTGCCCGATGAAACGATCTGCTACTATCATCCCGAGAAGTCGCCGCGGATCGGCGACGGAGAATCGGCTAAAATCCTTCCTCATCTCATCACGTCGGCCGAGTTCGGTCCGTACGACTCTGGTTATTACGTCGATGTATACTACCGGTCGGAGGACTGGTACGAAATGGATACGGTGATCGTCTCCGGAGACTATTACGACTCCTCGAAATCGCAGTATGCATCGGCTCCGGAGTGCGAGGAGTCGCTCCGATCGAGATTCTCTGCAAAGGCGGCCCTGGCGGCAGAATTCTCCTGGAAGTGCATGCCGGTACAATATTAGCCGTAAATTTGATATAATACGCGCCAACTGAAGGTGCGAGTCGCCGTGGCGTACGATCACGCAAAAGTGACAGATCTACGCAACATTTACTCAAACATCTTCAAATTCCTAATAAAACACGGTCCTGTAGCTCATCTGGACAGAGCAGCTGCCTTCTAAGCAGCGGGTAGTGGGTTCGAGTCCCGCCAGGACCGCCATGCGTCAGAGATCGGGACGGAATGTCGTGAAGTTCAACTGGGACCCGCCGGACGCTTGCCTCATATGGTATAATTATCGGCATGAGCAAACTTCATCTTGGCGTCTTGGGTTCCGGTGCGGGGTCGAACATGCAGTCCATCGTGGACGCGATCGCGGCCGGGACGCTTGATGCGGACATCAAGGTCGTGCTCGCCGACGTGGCGGACGCGAAGATCCTCGACCGTGCGAAGAAGCACGGCATCCCCTGTCAGTTCCTCGACTGCGCGCCGTGGAAGACGAAGCTCGCGGACGCCGCGGAGGAGAACTGCATCCGGATCCTGAAGGAAGCCGGGGTCGATACGGTCGTCCTCGCCGGCTTCATGCGCATCGTCAAGCCGAAGCTGCTTGAGGCGTTCCCGAACCGCGTCATCAACATCCATCCCGCGATCCTGCCCGCGTTCCCCGGCATTCACAGCTGGACGCAGGCGCTCGACTACGGGTGCAAGGTGGCGGGCGTGACGGTGCACTTCGTCGACGCGGGCACGGACTCCGGTCCCATCCTCGTCCAGAAGACGGTTCCCGTCCTCGAGGACGATACGCCCGAGACCCTGCACGCGCGCATCCAGGTGCAGGAACACCTCGCCTATCCCGAGGCGCTTAACATCATCGCCTCCGGCAAGTACCGGATTGAAGGGCGCCGCGTGCGCATCGGCTGAAAATGGCTTCGACCATGACGAAGGAAACCACCATCCGGGCGGCCCGTCTCAAGGACGCGGAGAAGATCTTCGCGCTCATCCACCGCAATTCCGATCTGCTGGTGCCGCGGTCGGTGGGCAACATCGTCGAGAACATCGACCGCTTTCTTGTCGCCGAAATCGGCGCGGACATCGTCGGCTGCGCCGCGTTTCAGGTCCATCCCGAGATCGGCCAGCCCGAGTCGGCGACCGTCGAGATCGTGTCCGTCGCGGTCCGCGCGCCCTACCGGCGTCAGGGCATCGGCCGACTTCTCGTCGAGGGCGTCGCCGACAAGGTGTCCGCCTTCAATCCGAAGGAGGTCCTCGTGCTGACCTTTGCGCCCGAGTTCTTCACGACGCTCGGCTTTCACGAGATTCCGAAGAAAAAGGTGATGCACAAGCTCTACACGGGCTGCATCAACTGCGCGAAGCACGCCGATCCGTTCACCTGTCCAGAAATCGCCATGGTCCGGGAGGTGCGCTGAGTCCGCAACCGGACTCTCCCGCAGGGACCGCCGCAGCCGTATGTTCGAAACGAGGGGATTCATGTTGGACGTCAGTCGGGACCGGGTCCCGACGCTGCGGACCTTGCGCCTGATCGTCGACCTGCTGGCGCGGTACCGCTACACGCAGTTCCAGCTCTACACCGAACACACGTTCGCGTACGCGGGCCACGAGTCCGTCTGGGAGGAGGCCGATCCCGTGACGCCGGCGGAGATTGCGAAGCTGCAGGCGTACTGCGCATTCCAGGGAATCGAGCTCGTGCCGAACCAGAATACATTCGGGCATATGGAGCGGTGGCTGACGAATCCGAAATACAACGGCCTCGCGAAGTTCCCGAAGGGCGGGGCGATGACGCCGTGGGGAACGGTCAAGAAGTTCCCCACGACGCTCGATCCGAAGAACCCGGGGTCGATCGCGCTCGTCGAGGACCTGCTCGGGCAGCTTCTCCCCAACTTCGAGTCGAAGCTCGTCAACATCGGCTGCGACGAGACGTTCGAGATCGCCGATCCGGAGGAGTACGTCGGCTTCCTCCTGAAGGTCGTCGAGGCGGCCAAGCGCCACGGGAAGCGTCCGATGTTCTGGGGCGACATCATCCTCAAGCATCCCGAGTCCATCGCGCGGCTGCCGAAGGACCTCATCGCGCTTGACTGGGGCTATGAGGGGAACCATCCGTTCGCCAAGGAGGCGGCCGCGTTCAAGGAGGCGGGACTCGACTTCTACGTCTGTCCGGGAACGTCGTCCTGGCGGTCCCTGGGCGGCCGCATCGAGAACATGCGCGAGAACCTGGCGGCGGCGGAGGACGCGGGCCGCCGCTTCGGAGCAAAGGGGTATCTCGTGACGGACTGGGGCGACGAGGGACACTGGCAGCCGCTCGCGGCGAGCCTCCCCGGCATCGTCCTCGGCGGCACGTTCGCGATGCAGGGGGCGAAGGCGGCGAACATGGATCTCGAGCGCGAGCTCAACGCGGTCATGGATGCGCCGCTTGGCGGATACCTCATGAAGCTCGGCACGCTCTATCTCCGAGGTGGGGCGCTCAAGGCGAATTGCTCGGAATTGTTCAACATTCTGCACGAACCGCATGGTTATTCGCGTCATCCGGGGCTCACGGACGCCATTCTCGACGAAATCAGCGGCATTGCTGCGGGCGTGCGGGTGGCGGTGGAGCGCTACGCGGACCGGAACGACTGGGCGAAGGAGATCGTCTATATGGCCAATCTCATCGACTGCGCCTGCCATCGGCGGGACGAAGGACGCCTCCGGGCGCTCCGCGACGAGCATGGCCGAATCTGGCGGCTGAGGTCGCGGGAGGGCGGTCGGGTCGATTCGCTGATGAAACTTCCTCGGTTTTGAGGAAAACACCAAGGATTGTATAACATTTCCTTCGTGTACACAATCTGTAGATAAGATTTTGTCTTTTCGGCTTGTTTGTCCACCATATTTAGTGTATCATATTGGCGTTTTCTACTACGGGGTGTGCCTTTGTGGAATAAATGGGGGTTAAACAGCTTAAGGAAGAAAGATTGGCAAGAAATGAAGCAGATGAAGATTATCAAGCGCAGTGGTGAGGAAAAGCCTTTTGATATTCAGAAGATTGCCAACGCCATTCGCAAGGCCAGCCAGGTCGTCGACATCAAGGACGCCCTGTCGGAGGGCCGCATCAACCTGATCGCCGAGGAGGTCGCGGGCGTGTGCGCGGGTCGCGACCGGGCGATGACGGTCGAGGAGATCCAGGACGTCGTCGAGTCGAAGATCATGGAGATGGGCTCGCACGAAATTGCCAAGAAATACATCGTTTATCGCTACAAGCGCGCACTTGCCCGCAAGGCGAACACGACGGACCAGCAGATTCTCTCGCTCATCGAGTGCAACAACGAGGACGTCAAGCAGGAGAATTCGAACAAGAATCCGACGATCAACTCGGTGCAGCGCGACTACATGGCGGGCGAGGTGTCGAAGGACGTCTCGTCGCGTCTGCTGCTGCCGCCGGACATCGTGCAGGCGCACAAGGACGGCATCATCCATTTCCACGACATGGACTATTACGCGCAGCATATGCACAACTGCGACCTCGTGAACCTCGAGGACATGCTGCAGAACGGGACGGTCATCTCGGAGACGATGATCGAGAAGCCGAAGAGCTTCTCGACGGCGTGCAACATCGCGACGCAGATCATCGCGCAGGTCGCCTCGAACCAGTACGGCGGCCAGTCGATTTCGCTCACGCACCTCGCGCCGTTCGTGGAGATCTCGCGCCAGGCGATCCGGAAGGAGCTCGAGGCCGAGCTGGCGGAGACGGGGCTGACGATGACGCCGGAGCAGTTCGACACGGTCGTCGAGAAGCGCGTGCGGAGGGAGGTCAAGAAGGGCGTCCAGACGATCCAGTACCAGGTGGTGACGCTCATGACGACGAACGGGCAGGCGCCGTTCATCACGGTCTTCATGTACCTCGGCGAAGCGCGCAGCGAGGCCGAGCGCCGCGATCTCGCGATGATCATCGAGGAGGTTCTGCGCCAGCGCATCCTGGGCGTCAAGAACGAGCAGGGCGTGTACGTGACGCCGGCGTTCCCGAAGCTCATCTACGTGCTCGAGGAGCAGAACATCCGCGAGGATTCGCCGTACTGGTACCTGACGGAGCTTTCCGCGAAGTGCACGGCGAAGCGGATGGTGCCGGACTACATCTCCGAGAAGAAGATGCTCGAGTACAAGGTCGACGCGAACGGCGAGGGCCACTGCTATACGTGCATGGGCTGCCGTTCGTTCCTGACGCCGTACGTCGACAAGGACGGCAAGCCGAAGTACTACGGCCGCTTCAACCAGGGCGTCGTGACGCTGAACCTGGTGGACGTCGCGCTCTCGTCGCACGGCGACCTCGCGAAGTTCTGGGAGATCCTCGAAGAGCGTCTGGAGCTCTGCCACAAGGCGCTCCAGTGCCGTCACGAGCGCCTGACGGGCACGCTGTCGGACGCGGCGCCGATCCTGTGGCAGTACGGGGCGCTCACGCGCCTGCCGAAGGGTGCGCCGATCGACGAGTACCTGCACGGCGGCTATTCGACGATTTCGCTCGGCTACGCGGGCCTCTGGGAGTGCGTCTATGCGATGAACGGCAAGAAGCTCACCGAGCCGGAGGGCGAGGCGTTCGGCCTGGAGGTGATGAAGAAGCTCAACGAGTACACGGCGAAGTGGAAAAAGGCCGAGAACATCGACTATTCGCTCTACGGCACGCCGCTCGAGTCGACGACGTACAAGTTCGCGAAGTGCCTACAGGCGCGTTTCGGCGTCATCAAGGGCGTCACGGACCGCAACTACATCACGAACTCCTATCACGTCCACGTGACGGAGAAGATCGACGCGTTCGCGAAGCTCGCCCTCGAGGCGAAGTTCCAGAAGCTCTCGCCCGGCGGCGCAATCAGCTACGTCGAGGTGCCGAACATGCAGGACAACCTGCCGGCGGTGCTGGCGATCATGAAGTACATTTACGACAACATCATGTACGCCGAGCTGAACACGAAGTCGGACTACTGCCAGGAGTGCGGCTACGACGGCGAGATCCAGATCGTGAAGGACGAGTCCGGGAAGCTGATCTGGAAGTGCCCGAAGTGCGGCAACACGGACGAGTCGAAGCTCAATGTCGCACGCCGTACCTGCGGCTACATCGGCAGCCAGTTCTGGAACCAGGGCCGCACGCAGGAGATCAAGGAACGCGTCTTGCACGTGTCGTGAACTACGCCTGCGTCAGGACCTGTGACATCGCCAACGGAGAGGGAGTTCGAGTCTCCCTCTTCGTTTCTGGTTGTACGCATCGGTGCAAGGGGTGTTTCAACGAGGAGGCGCAGAACTTCGCGTACGGGAAGCCCTTCACGCGGGAGGTCGAGGACGGGATCCTGGCGGCCTTGGATCACGACTACATCGCGGGACTGACACTTTTGGGCGGGGAACCGATGGAACCGGAGAACCAGCGGGGCCTCATTGGGTTCCTGCGGCGCTTTCGCGAGCGGTTCGGGCGGACGAAGGACCTGTGGATCTACACGGGCTGCGTCTACGAGCTCGACCTGCTGCCGACGTCGGGGGAGGCAATCGGCATCGAGTACTCGACGCCCCATCGGCGCTGGCGCACGGAGGTGACGGACGAGATCCTCTCCCTGACGGACGTCCTGGTGGACGGTCCCTTCGTCGAGGCGCTCAAGGACATCTCGCTCCGCTTCAGGGGCAGTTCGAACCAGCGGATCCTGCGTTTGCG
>CAMEZU010000107.1 GCA_945947925.1 uncultured Verrucomicrobiota bacterium | reverse complement strand
TTAAAAGATGATATAATAGGCGATATGAAAATACACCTCCTGCCGATTCTTCTCGTCCTGTCCGCCAGTCTCAGTCCCGCCTTCGCCGGCTCGCAATTCAACCTCATCAACGGCGGCGGAGTTGTCGCTTGCCTTGATCCTGATGAGCACTTTGCTCCAGTTCTCTTTGATTCCTCGTGGAATCGTTGCCGCACCTTTGGCGGATGGACGACTGAGCCGCTCATTCCCGATGGCGGACTCGTTCAGCACTTTTCAATTGTCGACCGCGACAATCGTCCGATCCTCGACGGCAGTCTGTGCGTCACGTTGGCGCTCGAACCGACCGAGACGCCTGCTCGGCGTTTCACGTGGACGTTGACCGCCAAGCAGAACTTCTCTGGACGCTCCTTGTGCCTTGATTGGTCGCTTCCGTGCAGCGTTTATGCCGTTTCCACAGATCACCCCGGTGTCGACCTCGGCGCAAAGTCCATCGCCTTCCCGGTGAGCTTCGGCGAGACGATGCTCGGTGGCGCGATGACCGACACGATCAAACTCCGCCATCCGCGTCGCGAAGCAATCCGCATCACGCTCGAGCGCCCGGTCTGGTGCATGGTCCAGGACAACCGTAAATGGAACGGTAAGGATTTCTCCATGCGCATCACGATCAACGACGGACAGCTGAAGGCCGGAGAGACCTATCAATTTTCCCTCGAGACCCGCGGTATCGACGCCATTGGCTGCAATCCGGATGGCTATCGGATCCGGGCGAATGACGAATGGGTCCCCGTGAAGGATACGACGGAGGTCAAAGCCGGCACGGCCCTCGACTTTTCCGCCGCCGGTTGGATCGACGCCCCTGCGGGCAAGCACGGCCGCGTCATCCGGCAGGGCGACCATTTCGAGTTCGAGATGAAGCCCGGCGTCAAGCAGCGCTTCTACGGGGTCAACCTCTGCTTCACGGCGAACTACATGAGCGAGGCGGACGCCGAGGAGCTCTGCACGCGCCTTTCGCGTCTCGGCTACAACGCGCTGCGCATTCACCATTACGAGCGGGAGCTTTGCGATCCCAAGGACGGCACGACCATCCGTCCCGAGAAGATGGCCGAGCTCGACAACCTTCTCAACGCCTGCATCCGACACGGCATCTACCTCACGACGGACCTCTTCGTCTCGCGTCAGGTTCCCTGGCGCGCGTGCGGGATCGACCGGAACGGCTGCGTCCCGATGGGCGAGTACAAGGAACTCGTCCTCTTCCACGACGGCGCGCGCAAGAACTACCTCGACTTCGCGCGTCAGCTGCTCGGACACGTCAACCCGAAGACGGGACGCCGCTGGGCCGACGAACCGGCCCTGGCGTTCCTCGCGCTAATCAACGAGGGGAACCCCGGCAACCACGGCTACGGCTTCATGCGGGACCTGCCCGAGGCGAAAGCGGCCTGGACGGCCTGGCTCGCGGAGCACAAGGCGAAGGATCCCGCAGCGTATGCGGCGATGACGGACAAGGTTCCCGACAACTGCTGGGAGAACTCGCCGCAGAACTGCGCCTATTCGCTCTTCCTCACCGACGTGGAGATCGCCTTCGCCGAGAAGATGACCCGTTTCATCCGCGACGAGGTCAAATCGTCCGTCCTGCTGACGGACCTCTCCTGCTGGAAGAATCCGATCCAGTACCAGCTCGTCCGCACCCGCTACGACTATGTCGACGACCACTTCTATGTCGACCATCCCTCGTTCCTCGAGAAGAGCTGGCGGCTTCCGAGCAAGTGTCCGAACGCGAATCCCGCCTGCGGACCGAACGCCGGTTTCGAGGGCGTCGCCAAGCATCGTCTCCTGGACCGTCCGTTCACGATCACCGAGTTCAACTACTCGGGTCCCGGACAGTTCCGCGGCGTGGGCGGCATGATGCTCGGCGCGCAGGCCGCGCTCCAGGAATACGACGGCATCTGGCGCTTCGCGTGGAGCCACAACGCGGAAGGCCTCCTGAAGCCGCAGGCCATGAGCTACTTCGACGTGGCGCGCGATCCCTTGCAGCGCGCGACCGAGCGCGCCGTGACGATGCTCTATCTGCGCGGGGACATGAAGCCGCTCAAGCGCACGCACGCGCTCGTGTTCCCCGAAGGAAAGCTCCGCCGCGACTTCTCGTGCGGACCCCAGGCCGACGTGAAGGAGATGTGGTTCGGCTGGCACTCGCGCTTCGGCACGCTCGTCGGCGAGACGCTCCCTGAAGACGCGACTGGCGGACTCTTCCCCGAGGTCTATTCGCGCACGGCGGAAGACTACCGCCGCTGGGCCGCGGGCACGCAGCCGGGGGACGGTCAGGTGGTCCTCGATCGCGAGAACCGCCTCTTCGGCGTCAACACGCCGCGCACGGCCGGCTTCTTCGCCGAGTGGGGCGCGCGTACGGTCGGTCCGCTCACGGCGGCACTGGACGGGAGGACCCCGGCCGCCGTCTGGGTGAGCGCCCTTGACGACGCGCCGATCGCGGCCTCGCAGCGGCTCCTCCTCACGCATGTCGCGGACGTGCAGGACGAGGGCACGGTCTATGCCGACGCGACGAAGCAAGTCCTGCTCAAGTGGGGCCGTCTCCCGCACCTGATGCGCCGCGCCTCCGCGAAGGTGACGCTCGCCTTCGCCGACAACAAGCCCTGCAAAGTCTATGCGCTCGCCGCCGACGGCACACGCTGCGGGGAGATCCCAACTGTCCGGAAGGGTAAGGGTGTCTCGTTCACGGTCGACACCGCCCGGGATCCGGACGAGGCAACCTGTTTCTACGAGATTGTCCGTTAAATGGGTCAACCGCAGCCATTGTCATGACTGACTCGGGCGTGCAGCCGACTATGCTTCGTGGCGAGAAATGGGGGACTTTTGTCGTTCTCCGAACTCTCGGTCGCGGCGGCATGGGCGAAGTGCTGGAAGTGCGTCCGCCGGATTCGGATTGAGACATGGTGCATCGGGCGGCGTTTGTGCAGATTTGGTATAATCTAGCCATGACAGATGGAGCCCGAGCGATCCTGGCCTTGCCGAAGCGTCCCGAATGGGAGTGCGCTTTGCCTGGCTATTTGCAGCACGATCTCGATGCGTTCAAGAAGGGGCTCGAGACTGAAGACTCGCTCATTGATTGTCTCTGGGGCGAACTCTACGGTTCGATCAACGGCGCGGAGATCGACGACCAGGCGATCTCGCACGAGCAGGCCGAGTATCTGCGCGACACCTACCTTAGGAGATCCTTCCGATGAACGAGATCGATTTCACCGACTGTCCGCGCGTTCCGGCGAGGGCCTATAGCGGAGCGAACGGCAAGAAGGTAGCCGTCTCGTTCGAGAATGCGGTGTGGTTGTTGAAGTTTCCGCCGTCGGCGGCGGAGAAGCCGAACGATCTCTCGTATTCCAACAGTTCGCTGTCGGAGCATCTGGGCAGCACGATTTACCGTCGATTGGGAATCGATGCGCAGGAGACGCGGCTCGGCATCCATCGGAACGGCAAGACAAAGATCGTCTGCGCGTGCCGTGACTTCACGGTGCCGGGCAAGCGTCTTCTTGACTTCTGCTCAATCAAGAACAGCGTGCTCGATGGGGAGTCCGGCGGCACCGGTACGGAACTCGCCGAAGTCCTGGACGCGATTCAGGGACAGCAGTTCCTGGATCCGTCGATTGTCTTGAATCGCTTCTGGGAGATGTTCGTGGTCGATGCCTTCCTCGGTAACTTCGACCGCCACAACGGCAATTGGGGCTTTCTCGTCGATGACGCCACCGGCCAGGTGAGCCTCGCGCCGGTCTACGATTGCGGAAGCTGCCTCCTGCCGCAGGCGGACGAGACGATCATGCGCAAGGTGCTTGAAAGCGAAGCCGAACTCGACGCGCGCATCTACACCTTCCCGAATTCGATGCTGAAGCAGAACGGCCGTAAGATCGTCTATCACGATTTCCTGAAGACCGCCGACGATCCGAACCTCAAGTCCGCCCTCGCCCGGCTCCTCCCGTGCATCCATGCCCTGGACATCCCGGCGCTCATCAGCGAAACGCCATATCTCACTGACCTCCAGAGAGACTTCTACACCCGCTACCTCACCGCACGGCGGGAGAAGGTGTTTGCGAGCTGATAGGTCATTGGATGAGATTTGATCAGCCAATCAAACGGGGGCATCGTGACTGAAGTCGAAATCGAGAGCTTTAAGATACTCGCCGAGTTAGGCCAGGGTGGTATGGGAACGGTCTATGATGCCGTTCACGAAGCCACGGGACAACGTGTCGCGCTCAAGGTCTTTTCGGCGACAGGCGCAAGTAAGGATTTCCTTCGCAAGCGATTCCTCGCCGAAGGGCGGATGCTCCTCCGCTTGAAGCATCCGCGGCTTGTACAAGTCTATGATGTCGGCGTTGATACGAGGACGCAGACGCCCTACTATGCGATGGATCCGGTTCTCGGTCCGGACGGGACGCCATGCACTTTGGAGGCGTATCGTCATCGTTCGGAATTTGATGAACGGACGGTCGTGCGGATTTATCGTGAGCTTTGTGAGGCACTTGCCTTTCTTCATGAGCAAGGGGTCGTTCATCGTGATGTGAAGCTCGAGAATGTCCTCGTCGATTCATCCGGGCATCTTCATCTGGCAGACTTCGGTATCTCGCGCATCTTCGACGAGGATTTTCGTCATCAGATTGCGATGACAACGACAAGTGGTGGCGACAAGGTCCCGATCATGGGAAGTGTCGGTTATCTTGCACCGGAGGTGAAGCGCGGCGAACCGGCAACCCCGGCTTCGGATGCATGGGCGCTCGGTGTGCTGGTCTTTCGCTTGCTGACGGGGGTGTGGTACGAGTCGGAGAGTGCGGCCGATGAACTTCTAGCGGGATTCTCCGACAAGTGGAAACAGGTGCTGGGGAAATTGCTTTCTCCTGATCCTGCGTTACGCTTGCCGCTGCCGAGCATGACGCCCGGGACATCTTCGCCCAGATGTAAGGTCATGGTCTGGCTCTTCGTCGGCCTTGTGCTGTCGGTGGGTGTTGGTCTGACACTTCGCCGACTGCAAGGGGATGAGCCCTCGACTTATGAGGAAACGGAAGCATCCTTGCCGAAGGTGATCACCCTTGATTTGCAGGAGTGCGGAGAGCTGGAGTTCTGCTACTGTCCGCCTGGGCCTGTCGACGTGCTCGTTCAGTCCCGGTACGGAGAAACCTGTCGTGTTGAGGTCACGCGTCCCTATTGGACATTGAAATATCCGATGACGCGTTTGCAATGTTCCTATCACCCCAATTTGAGCTATATGAAGGGAGAGTCCTACGACCTTTCCCTTTACATGGCCTTCACCCGCGGGACGGCCGATGAAATCGCCCGCTACCTGACGCGCACTTTTCGGCAGCAGTTGCCGGATGGGTATGAAGTTCGGTTGCCGACTTTGGCCGAATGGGAACGTGCCTTCCATGCCGACACGACTGATCGCGCTTCGCCCTATTTCGATCTGACTCGTACGAATCAGCGACCGGATGTCCTCCAGGAGATCTGCTACGGATTCATGGAGGAGGATGCAGTGCGGACGAAACGGCTGAACGATTGGGGGCTCGGCGATTGGTGCGGTTGGGAGAAGGTGGCGGATACGTTGCCGATTCGTGTGCTGCCCTACAACCCGCCGGCAGATTTTTCCCATGACATACCGGGGACGGTGGCGTTGCCTCCGGTGCCGAGTCTACGTGATCCGCTCTGGCAATGCGCGGATACGAATGCGTTGACGGTGTGTCGTTCGATTCGTTGGGGCGGATGGACCGTTTATCCCAAGGCAAGGGACGTTGATTGGTCGGCTTTTCGTTATGTGATCGGGCCGAAGCTGAATTCGTCGGAGGACGTGAGATGAGTCTCTTTCCGCAAACGCCGTCGACCTTGCTGACACGGCTGTCCGCACAACTGACAGGTCGGTCCGAGTCGGATTGGACTCGTTTCTTCGAGCTGTATCACCCGGTGATGGTCGCTTTTGTTCGCGGGCGGATGCCAACGACCGGTGCATTTGATGCGGAGGATGTTGTCCAGGATGTGCTCTCAAAGCTCGTCGAGGTTTTGCGCAAGGGTGGGTATGAGCGTGAGCGCGGCCATTTCCATTCGTTTCTCGCCGTCATGCTGCGCAACGCGCTTTTCAGTCGTTTCCGGTATGAGCAGGCGCGGCCGGAAGGGCGGGCGACTTCTTTTGAGATGCTCCCGGCGGATGATCCAAACCTCGGGCTTCCGCCAGAGGTGTTCGCCCGATTGGAAGCGGATTGGGCGCGGGCCCGCCATCGCGTGGCACTCGATCACCTCATTTCGGAAACGGCGCTCAACACACAAACGAAGGCCGTCTTCCGTGATCTTGAGGAGACAGGCGACAGCTGCGAGGTGGTCGCACGTCGTCATCATCTCTCGGTGGCTAACGTTCGGCAGATCAAAAGCCGTCTCTCGCGTATGCTCGCTGCGCTCGAAGCGCGGATGCGCTAATCGCCTGTCACACTCCCGCCGCGCC
>CAMEZU010000106.1 GCA_945947925.1 uncultured Verrucomicrobiota bacterium | reverse complement strand
TGATCTTGCGGATCATCGCGGCCTCGCACTTCTCGCCCGTGATGTCGCCTGCGTGGAAGATGCGCCGCGCGCTGTGGCCGCCCTCGCGCGTCAGGTCCCAGGAACCGTCCTCCTTCTTCGCGAACTTCACGCCGCAGGCGATCAGGTCCTGGATGCCCTCCGGCGCATGCTCGCAGATCTCGTGAACGACCTCCGACTTGCCGAGCCACGCGCCCGCGATCATCGTGTCGCGCGCGTGCTTGTCGAACGTATCGTCCGGATCCATCACGCAGCAGATGCCGCCCTGCGCGAAATTGGAGTTGCAGTCCTGCAGGCGCTCCTTCGTCGCCACCACGACCTTTCCGTAGCTCGCCAGGTGCAAAGCCGTCATGAGTCCGGCCATGCCGGACCCCACGACGAAATAATCACAATCGACAATCTTCATGATTGTGACTATTATACCAAAAACGGAAAGTTAGAGCTCGACCTTCTTGTAGCGCGGGACGAGCGACTTCATGCAGCACCAGCCGATCAGGTAGGCGACCGCGCAGTAGCTGAAGAGGATCATGTAGCCCGCGGGCTTCCCCGAGTAGCCGAGGAAGGTGAACGCGTCGCCCTGCTCGGCGGCGTAGGTGAAGAGCTTGCCCGCCGACTTGTTCACCATGAAACTGCCGCAGCCGGCCGCGAACTGGGCGATGCCCGTCAGCGTGCCGATCGTCGACTTCGGGAACATGTCGCCCACGACCGAGTAGATGTTGGCGCTCCAGGCCTGGTGTCCGGCGCAGGCGAGACCGATCAGGATCGCCGGCCACCACGCCGAGAACGCGCCGAGCGGCTGCGCGCCGAGCGCGAGGAGCGGGAAGCACGCGAAGATGAACATCGCGACCATACGGCCCTCGTAGGGATTCATGCCCTTCTTGTCGACCATGTACGTCGGGATCTTGCAGAGGTAGATCGAGACGAACGTGACGATCGCATAGAGCGTGAAGATGAGCGCCATGCCCATGCCCGAGGAGCTCTTGTAGCCGAACTGGTCGGAGAGGTAGCCCGGCGTCCAGAAGAGGAAGAACCACCACACGCCGTCGGTGAGGAAGCGTCCGAGGATGAGAGACCAGGTCTGACGGAGCGAAAACGCCTTCGCATAGGAGATCCTCTTCTCCTCTTGACCTACACCTTCAACCTTGACCTCTGCCTTCTCATCCTGCTGAATGTACTTCAGCTCCTCTTCGTTGACGCGCGGATTCTCCGACGGCTTCTTGTAAAGCCAGATCCAGAAGCCCATCCACACGAAGCCGAGGGCGCCGATGATGATGAACGCCATCTCCCAGCCGAAGAACTTCGCGATAACGGGAATCGTGAGCGGCGCGGCAAGCGCACCGACGGACGAACCCGAGTTGAAGATCGAGGTCGAGAACGCGCGGTCCTTCTTCGGGAAGTACTCGGCCGTCACCTTGATCGCCGCCGGGAAGTTGCCCGCCTCGCCAAGCGCGAGGACCGCGCGGCACGCGAGGAAGAGCCAGACCGAGATGGTGATGCCCATCATCCCGGTGAAGCCCGCCGCCTTGAGCCAGCCCGTGCCGACGCCGCAGCCCGCATGCAGGCAGGCGCCGAGAGACCAGATGAAGATCGCCCAGAGATAGCCCTTCTTCGTACCCATCCGGTCGATGAACTTGCCCGCGAAGAGGTTGCTGAGCGCGTAGATGATCGAGAAGGTCGCGGTGATCGTGCCGTAGTCGTTGTCCGACCAGTCGAACTCCGGCGCGATGAAGTCCTTCCAGGTCAGCGACAGGACCTGGCGGTCGAGGTAGTTGACCGTCGTCGCAAAGAAGAGGAGTCCGCAGATCACCCAACGAAAGTTCGACAATTTCTTCATGACTCGATTCCTTCTGCCTTAGATCGTGATGTAACGCGCCGCATTGTAGGGATGCGGCTCCGGGAGCGGCATGTCCGCGTAGCCGAGCGCCAGGTGGCCGACGCCCTCCCACTCGCCCTCGAGCCCCGCCTTGGCGAGGATCTTCTGGCCGAGCGGACTTTCCAGCTCCTCCTTCGCCCGATGGATCCAGCACGCCGCGAGGCCGAGCTCGTGCGCCTTGAGCATCATGTTGCCCATCGTGAGCGAGCCGTCGTAGACGCCCGTGTTGTTCGCCTTGTTCGCAATGACGAGCAGCATGACCGGCGCCGCGTAGAACGGATCCGCCGGACGTCCGGGCGGCGGCGCGCCCATGATCTCGGCGTTCTTCGCGCGGATCTCCTCGCGCAGCTCCGGATCGTCGATGCGCAGGACGACCGAACTCTGCTTGTTGCGTCCCGTCGGCGCAAGGAGTCCCGCACGGACCACTTCGTCCACAAGCTCCTTCGCCGGCAGGTCGGCCTTGAACTTGCGGAAGCTCCGGCGCTCCCAGACGAGCTCGGAGAACTCGGAATCGCCCTCGAAATCGAGGCAATGGCGCGCCTGCGTGTAGGGACGCACCTTCGCGTTCGCGACGGCCACGTGCGCGGGATGCGTCGCATAGCCCTTCAGCGCCTCGGCGGACGCGAGGTACGAGTCAAGCATGACCATGGACGGATCCGCTCCCTCGACGTAGACCTTGATGCGCAGGAGCCCGGGGACCTGTCCCACCAGTCCCTCGAGCCCTTCCTTGATGCCGGCCTTGACGGACGCGAGGTCCGCCAGTCCGTCCTTCAGCTTCCAGATGATGACGTGTCGCAGCATGATCAGCCCTTTGCGTAGTACTCTTCCCAGCCCTTGCGCGGCGCGGGCCCCTGCAGGAGCAAGTTGGCCTCGTCGTCACCGACGACGACCCTGCGGTCCGGGTCGAAGCGGAAGCCGCGGTTCAGCCGCTGCGCGATCACGCCGAGGCAGAAGATCTGCGAAAGCGGCGCGGTGACGCGGAACGGGCTCTTCGCCTCCTCCTCCCCCCGGCAGGCGAGCAGGAAGTTGCGCCAGTGGCTGTTGTGCGCCTTCTCGTACGCGGGCAGCTTCTCCTTGCTGCCGACGCGCTTCAGGGTCGACGCATGGGAAAGGCCCTGCCAGATCGTGCCGTCCGCCTGGTAGATCTCCTTGCCGGGCTTGAGCTTCGGGTCGATGAGACCGTCGTTCGCGTTGTTCGCCGGGAAGAGACCTTCGTTCGAGTCGAAGCGGAATCCCTCGGGCGCCTTCGGCTGGTTGTTGAGGCCCTCCCACCACTCGAGCGTCACGTCCCCGTGACGGCCCTTCGCGGGGAACGTCATCGTGAGCGTGTCCTGGATCGGGAAGACGAACGGATTGTGTCCCGTGCAGTTCGAGATCTTCACTTCCGTCGGCAGATCGCCCTGTAGCGTGAAGCGGTGGATCGTGTCGAGGATGTGCGCGCCCCAGTCGCCCATGCAGCCGTTGCCGTAGTCGAACCAGCAACGCCACTCGCCGTACGCGAGGTCCTTCGAGAAGTCATGGTACGGCGCCGCGGAAAGCCAGGCGTTCCAGTCCAGCGTCTTCGGCAGCTTCTCGGCCTTCGGATAGCTCGTCGTCTTGCCGCCCCACTTGTGCCAGCGACGCTGCATGTTCATGTGCGAGACGACCTTGGTGACGTCTTTGATGACGCCCTGCTCGTAGTAGTCGCGGTACTGGTAGTAGTTGTCGCCGGAGTGGCCCTGGTTGCCCATCTGGCACACGACGCCGTACTCCTCCTCCGCCTCCATGAGGAGCTGGCACTCGAGGAACGAGTGCGCCAGCGGCTTCTCGACATAGACGTGCTTGCCGAGCTTGATCGCGTGCATCGCCGCGCAGAAGTGCGAGTGGTCGGGCGTGCCGACGAGCACGGCATCGATCTGGTCCGCCATCTTGTCGAACATCATCCGGAAGTCGCGGAAGCGCGGCAGCGTCGGGAAGCGCTTAAGCGCCTCCAACGTGTGCGGCGCCTCGATGTCCGTGTCGCACAGGGCGACGACCTCGCAGAGGTCCTCGTTCTTCGCAAGCTCCTTCAGGTCGTACCAGGCCTGCGCGCCGCAGCCGATCGCCGCGAGGCGCACCTTGCCGTTGGACCGATAGGCTTTGGGGGAGAAGCAGCCGGGCAGCAGCGGGGCCGCGCCGGTCGCGAGCAGCGCGGACAGGAATCCGCGACGGTTCGTCAGAAACGGGCGTGTGTGTGTCATGGACGACCGTCCTTTCCTTGGCGTGTTAGAGTTCCTTGATCTTCAGGTTGCAGAAGCTGACCGTCGAGTCGCTGTGGTCCTGCAAGAGGATGCGCCCCTCGGCGATCTCGCCCCAGGGCTGCGGCTTGCCGTCCGCGTCCTTGCCCCACGTCGCGTACTTCGACTTGTTGACCGCGCTGCGGAACGCCGCGCTGCCGCGCTCGTACTCGAGCACCTTCTCGCCGTTGAGCCAGTGCTCGACGTGGCTGCCCTTCGCAACGATCATGCCCGTGTTCCACTGGCCGATCCCCTTTAGGATCTTGTCCGCGTGCGCCGGGAGGATGTCGTAGAGCGAAGCGCACTTGCGGTTGCCGTCCACGCCCTTGTCGGCGTCCGGATGGAAGTTCTCGAGAATCTGGTACTCCTCGGCCGAGCCGCCGTTGAGCTTCTCGTCGATGAAGTACTTGACGCCCGAATTCGCACCCTTCGTGAGGCGGAAGTCGAACTTGAATGCGAAATCCCTGAACTTCTTCACCGTGACAATGTCGCCGCCGCCGCCGAGCTTGGCGTCCTCGGGCGGAAGCTCCATCCACGTGCGGTCGGGCGAGATGCCGCGCACCGGACGCATCGTGAGCGTGCCGTCCTTCATGACCCAGCCCTTCGCCGGGAACTTCGTCACGTCCTTCGCGCTGACCCAGCCGGCGGACGTCTTGCCGTCCCAGAGGAGCTGCCAGCCGTCGGCCTTCTCGGCCGCCGTGAGCGTGTTCGCATCTGCCGGCGCGGGCTTCATCTTCGGCGCGACCTTGATCGCAGCCGCCACGCCCTTGTAGTAGCCAAGGGACTCGGCCAGCGGCAGCTCGTTGTTCTCGAAGTCCTTCTCGTATTCGACAAGACACGGACCCGTAAAGCCGATCTCCGCGAGCGCGGTCATGATCGCAGGGATGTCGAGCTCGCCGCGCGGACCCGGCATGGCCAGGTTCTTGACGGGGTCGATGAGGATGTTCTTGAGATGGACCTCATAGATGCGCTCGGCGTATTTCTTGATCGCCTCGACCGGATCGTTGCCCGCGCGGCGCTGATGGCCGACGTCGAGACAGAAGCCGAGACGGGCATCACGGTCCTTGATGCGGGCCCAGATCGATTCAGCCGTCGGGAACAGGTACTTGATGTCCGGCCCGTGATTGTGAACACAGGCCTTGATGTCGTATTCCTTGACGTACTTCTCGACGATGTCAAGCATCGCATCCGACTCGACACGGGTCTCCTGGCCGTCAATCGTCTTCAGCTCGAACGGGACGACCGAGACGGACTTCAATCCGTAATTCTTCGCGAACTTGAACAGCGCCGCGACCTCTTCCTCGCAGGAGCAGTAGAGAGGACCCGCCGTCACGATCTCGACGCCGTACTTCGCGGCATTCTCCTTGAACGACGCAATCTCCGCCGCCGAGGCGTCACGCGCCAACGAGCCCTCGATGAAGCCAAGCTGATGGCAATCCATCGCCTGCATGAACTCGAGCGTCTTCGCATACCCCTTCTTGTGCATCGTAAAACGGGCGATGCCGATCTCATACGGCACCTCGGCAAAAGACATGACAGCCGCCACGGCGCCCAACGCGAACATCAGTTTCTTCATTGCATCTAATCCTTCCTTGATTGCAGGCCGTCGAAAGTCCCGCCCCTCAGGGTCAAATCATCGGTTTGATCATCTTCTCGTAGTCCAGTCGCGCGTCGGCGAGCGGATAGCGCAAATCGTACTTGCCGCGGGCGAACGGGGCGAGCATCTTGTCCGCCTCGGCATTGCCCGAGATCTCCCTCTTCGCATCCCACGCGAGCGTCGCGCCGTCCTTCTTGCCGCGGCCGAGCTCCATGCACATGCGACCAAGCGAACAGAAGGCGGTCGACTTGTGCGCGCCCTCGGCGTCGCAGACCGTGTACTGCGCGTCCTGACGGGCGATCGCCTCGAGCCAGTTGAGGAAATGGTCGTCTGTCGTATGGAACTTTTCGCCGCCGTGCGCGAGCGCGTCGTCGACGATCTCGTCCGCGCGGAGATCCGCAAGGAGCGACTCCTTCGAGGCCGCAATCGGACCGAGCTGGCCAGGCGCCACCTTCGGCTCGGGGTCGCTCGGCGTCACCTTCACCGCGCCGCGCGTGCACCAGAGCCAGTCGCCGTTCTCGCCGATGAACTTCACGCCCATCTGGAACTTGTTGTTGACGTGCACGTCCGTGCCGCCGCAGTTGTAGTGGAGGTCGTACGTCGTGTGGACGTTCCAGAGCTTCGTGCCCGAGAGGTCCATCCATTCGCAGGTGCCGCTCACGGACGACGGATCCTTGTTGAGGCCCCACGCCGTGATGTCGAGGTGGTGCGCGCCCCAGTTCGTGATCATGC
>CAMEZU010000105.1 GCA_945947925.1 uncultured Verrucomicrobiota bacterium | reverse complement strand
GCAGCTTGACGACGTACTTCAGTTTCGGATTGGACGGTGAACTCAATTCCATAGGGTGGTATTATACCACACACCGCCCGCGTTGGGGACGACCGAGTACAGGAAAACTTCAGCCAGTTTTGGTATAATTGGCGCCAAATCAACAAAGGACATCTGATGAAGAAAGCAATCGTCAACGGACAGGAAATCAGCGAGGAAGCCGTCAATTTCGAACTCGACCGTCTCGTGCGGTTCTACACGAGCCACGGCATGAGCATCGAGGAGGTCAAGCAGAACCTTCCGAAGCTCCAGGAGAAGGCCCTTGAGCAGGCCATCGGCGCAAAGCTCCTCCTCGACCGCGCGGCCCAGCTCGAGCTGCCCGTCACGGCGGCCGACATCGACGCCGAGGTCGCCAAGGTCGTCACCCAGGTCGGCGGCGAAGAGAACTACAAGAAGGCGCTCGCCGCCCAGGGCATCACCGAGGAAAACTTCCGCAAGGAGCTCGAGAAAGGCGCCCGCGTCAACAGGCTCGTCAACCAGGCCTGCGCGCACATCGACGATCCGTCCGAGGCGGACGTCGCGGCGTTCTACGAGGCCCACAAGTCCGAGTACGTCGTCGCGCCGCAGGTCCTCTGCCAGCACATCCTCGTCAAGTCCGAAGAAGGCGACCTTCCCGAAGCCAAGGCCGCGGCGTTCGAGAAGATCCGCGCCATCCGCGAGCGCATCGTCGCCGGCGGCGATTTCGCTGAAGAGGCCAAGAAGAACTCCGACTGCCCGTCGGGCCGCGAAGGCGGTTCGCTCGGCTGGTTCGGCCGCGGCATGATGGTTCCCGAGTTCGACAAGGCCGCCTTCGAGATGAAGAAGGGCGAGGTCTCCGACATCGTCACCACCCCGTTCGGCTACCACATCATCTACAAGGCGGACGAGAAAGGCGGCGGCGCCCAGACGCTCGTCGACGTCCACGACCAGATCAAGGACCTCCTCCGCCACAACGCCCGCGGCCAGGCGATGGATGCCTTCGTCGCCGAGCTCCGCGCCACGGCGACGGTCGAGTACAAGGAATGCACGTGCGGGCACCACCACGGCGACGGACACGCGTGCTGCGGCGGCCACGGGCACCACCACGGCGACGGACACGCGTGCTCCTGCGGCCACCACCACTGAGCGCCGGCTGGCGCGGTTTCGCGATCCTGACGAAACGCAAAGGGGAACCTCGGACCGAGGTTCCCCTTCTTCATGGCCGTTGCGTCTGCGGCGGTCAGCGCTTGATCTTGTAGGCGCCCGGACCCGCGGCCCAGAGTTCCTTCGTCGTCGCGTTGTAGCGCAGGACGACCGGCTTGCGGTACGGGATGTCGCCCGTGATCTCCTGCCACGTCTTGCAGCCGTCGGTCGTCTCCCAGATGCCCGTGTTGGGCGCGTCGGCGTTGCTCGACCAGGTCGTGCCGGAGACCCAGACGCGGTTCTCGTCCTCGGGATCGTACGCGATGCCGCAGGCCGTGACGCCGTTCAGCTTGGTGACCGCGCGGAAGCTCTTGCCGTGGTCGTCGCTGCGCCAGAGCTGGCTGCCGCCCGCGTAGATCGTGCCCTTCTTCGTCACCTCGATGCGGAAGATCCAGTCGTTGAGGCCCGGGGTTTTCGTCCAGCTCTCGCCGCCGTCCTCGGAGACGTAGACGCCGGACTTCTCGCCGCACGCGCCCCAGACGAGACGCTTCGGGTTCGTCGGATCGATGCCGAGGCCGTACATCATCCGGCGGCTGCCGGGCTGGTTCTTCATCTGGACGAAGGTCTTGCCGCCGTCGACGGACTTGAAGATGCCGCCGCCCGCGTGGCCCTTCTCCGGATCGCCGTCGATGCCGACGTAGATGACGTCGGGATTGGTCGGATCGGCCTGGAGCGTGCGGCCGTGGCCCTCGCCCCACATCGTGTTCGCATGCGTGCGGTAGGTCGGGAGCCCCTTCGACTCGACGAACGTCTTGCCGCTGTCATCCGAGACGATGACCTTCACCGGGAAGTCGCCGTTGTGCGCCCACGGGGAGACCGTGGAGACGATGCGCGTCTCGCCGTTCGCGAGCTTCAGCGGCAGGACCTGCCACTGGTGACCGCTGAGACCCGGCTTCCACTTGAGCGGCGCCAGCGCCGTCCAGAACTTGCCGGCGTCCGACGTCCTGCAGATGCCCTCGTCCATCGCCGCACCATAGGTGTCGGCGCCCAGGTGACGGATGTCGTGGAAGCAGGTGATGTCCGCGCCGCGCACGCTCTCGACCCAGGTCTGGGCACCGTCGTGCGTGAAGCAGGGATTCCAGTTGCCGGCCATGTGCATATAGTTGCCGTCGACCGGGCTGATGCCGAGGTTCTCGAGGCCGCTCATCGAGGTGCGCATGCCGTCCTCGGGGAGCGTCGGGTTGCCCTTGCGGTCCGGCTTGAACTGCTTGTTCTTCGTCCAGGTCGCGCCGCCGTCGCGGGAGGTCACGATGTGGCCGCCGAAGCCCTGCGAGACGATCGCGTGGATCGTGTTCGGATCCTGCCAGCTGCAGACGACGTCACGCGCGGCCATCTTATCCATCGGGGCGTTGAGCGAGGTCCAGGTGAGGCCGTCGTCCGTCGACTTGAAGAGACCGTTCTTGCCGAAGGCGCCGAACCAGGTCTTGGGCTGGGTCTTGCCGGCCCAGAACACGCAGCGCGCCTCCGTCGGGGCGTCCGTCAGGTGCTTCCACGTCTTGCCCGCGTCCGTCGAACGGAAGAGGCCGTGCTTCTGCTGGCAGAGAAGGACGACGTTCGGATTCGCGCCCGAGACCGCGATCGTGCCGATCGGATCGCCCGCCGCCGCGACGGACGGGGTCTTCGAGGTCGTGAAGCTCTTGGTGATGGACTTCGTGTTGTTGTCGGGGCTGACCAGCCAGCCTTCCTTGTCCGCGCCGTCCCACTCGCCGAGCGTCACGGGCGTCGCGCCGCCCGTCACGACGAACTGGTCAATCGAGATGTCGCCCTTGTAGCCCTTGCCGTTCGTCCGGACGACGAAGTGTACGAGGTTGACGGACTTCGGATCGGCGTACGTGGAAAGCGGATACTCGATCGTCGTCCACTTGCCGGGCTCGATCGGCTTCATCGGGCCTTCCTTCCAATTCCAGCCGCCGCTCTGCACGACGATCGTCGCCGCCATGCCCGCGGGCGCATCCTTCGGAAGGAACACCTTGCAGGAGATCTTGTCGTTCGCGCTCCAGTCCGCCCCGGCCTGCGAGATGAACTTCTGGATGCGGATGTAGTTCGCCCAGTCCATCGGGTTCGCCGCGACCGCGATGCGGCCGAAGCCGGCGCCCGAGGCAGGCTTGGCGATCTCGCCTTCGACCGGCTTGCGGGACGACAGGTAGTCCATCACCTCCCAGGTCTTGCCGCCGTCGACGGACTTGATCGCACGGCCGCTCTTGCCGCCCGCGTAGACGATGTCGGCGTTCTTGTGGTCCACCGCAATCGCATGAATCGAACCGCCGCGGCTCGAACCGACGTTGAGGCCGCCGCGCGCCGTGTCCTTCGAATGCGTCCAGCTCTTCGCCCCGTCCGTCGAGACGGCGACGCCGTTCACGGTGAGCGCATAGACACGGTTGCGGTCGGACGGCGCCACCGCGAGGGAGTACACCTCGTAGTTCGGAAGCCCGTTGTTCATGAACTTCCAGCTGCGGCCGCCGTTCGTCGTCTTCCAGAGACCGTTGACGTCGCCGCCCATGTAGAACGTGTCCTTGTCAACCGGATCGGCCGCGCTCGACCAGAACCAGCCGCCGCCGCCCCAGCCGCACGCCGTCCATTTGGCCACGGCGCTGTCCGCGCCCCACGCCGCGCCAACAGCCATCGCCGTCGCGACCATCCCCATCTTCCGTGTCAGCTTCAGATTCATGACAATCCTTGTTTGGTTTTACTGATGACATCATTATGTCAAAACCACCTGCTGCTGGCAAGATTTAATCGGTCATATTCCGCAAAAAGATTCGGTACGAATGCGCAAGCGACAGCTACGCCTTCCGCGCCGCGAGCCAGGCCGAGGGGGACTGGCCCGTCAGACGGTAGAAGAGCGCACGCAGGGACCGGGCGTTGCCGTAGCCGACAGCGGCATGGACCGTGTCGAGCTGGGCGCCCGGGCGGCGGATGAGCTCGCAGGCGCGGCGGAAGCGCACCTGCTCGATCTCGGTGAGGATGGAGTGCCCGACGAACCGCGTGAAACGCAGTTCGGCGGAGCGACGCCCCGTCCCCATCGCCTTGACGACATCGGCGACGCCGATGCCTTCGCACGCATGAAGGCGGATGTACTCGATCGCCTTGAGGGACGCGAAGTCGCGGTACTTGAACTTGCGCATGCTTTCGCGCGAGACGAATTGTCCGCCGCCGAAGGACCTCACCACGGGCTTTGCACGCGGATCGGCGAGGAGATTGCCGAGAAGCTCGGCCGCCATATGCCCCGACTCCTCGAATTCCGGCGCCACCGAGGCGAGCGTCGGTTCGGTGCTCTCGCAGACGAGCTCGTCGTTGTCGACGCCGACAACGACCATCTCGTCCGGCACGGCGATGCCGCGGTTGCGCGCCGCGCGCAGGACGTGGTCGCCCATCTCGTCGTTCGCCGCGAAGATGCCGCAGGGACGCGCCAGCGAGCCAAGCCAGTCCTCGAGCGCCGCGTAGAACTCGGTCGCGTCGCGGAAGCGCCGTCCGGAGGTCGGGTCGAAGACGGATGTCGTACGCCCCGCCTCCGCCATCTCCTCGAGGAAGACGCGCTCGCGGTCCTTCGACCATTCGCGCTTCACGTCGAAGCCCACGTAGCCGTAGACGCAGCAGTTCTTCTTCAGGAGTTCCGCGACCGCCGTTCGCGCCGTCTCGCGCGAGTCGTGCAGCACGCCCGAGCACTTATGCCCGAGACGCTCCGCGTCGAAGTCGCACAGGACGACCGGCATCTTCCGTCCGAGCACCGACTTCACCTTCTGGCTGCCCGCGATGCCGCCCTCGATGATGGCGCCCGAGGCCTTCCAGAAGTCGACGGTCCTGCCGAGATCGCCCCGCATCTCGGCGATCTCGAGCGCGCGGACGTTCCAGCCCTGTGACTTCGCATAGCGGTAGATGCCCGCCAGGCGCTTGCGCCACGAGCGGAACTTCTGTTCGTAAAGATAGATGATCGTCGTCATAGGATATGCCTCGTAGAGCCTCTCGTCAGACCCTCAGGGCCAGCAGTTCTTCGCGCAGGAACGTGCAGGCGAGGGCCGTGGAGCGGCCGGACGGATCGAGGCCCGGATTGAGCTCGACGTTGTCGATTCCAACGACGTTCAGGCGCTTGCAGATGAGGAGCAGGTCGGTCAGCAGGTTCAGGTAGCGCAAACCGCCCGCCTCCTGCGTGCCCGTCCCCGGGAACTCCGAGGGGTCGAGGACGTCCATGTCGATCGTCAGGTAGACCGGGACCCCGGTGTTTGGGTTGTTTGGCTGTTTGGGTGTTTGGAGTGCCAGGGATTCCACGACAGAAGGGAGCGTTTCGTCCGAGAAGAGCTCGGTCGTGACGTGTCCGTCCTTCATGAACTGACGCTCCTCGCGCGTCCCCGAACGGATGCCGAACTGGAAGATCCGGCCGTCGCCGAGGAGGTCGTGGCAACGGCGCAGCACGCAGGCGTGCGACAGCGGATTGCCGAGGTAGTCCTCACGCAGGTCGGCGTGCGCGTCGAAGTGGATGATGTGGAGGTCGGGATATTTCTTCGCGGCGGCACGGACCGCTCCGAGCGTCACGAGATGTTCGCCGCCCAGGAGGAACGGGATCTTGTCCGCCGCCAGGATCTCCGCCGCGCGTTCCTCGATCATCGCGAGCGCCGCCTCCTGATTGCCAAAGGGAAGCTCGAGATCGCCCGAATCGAAGACGGCGGTATCGTCGACGAGGTCCTTCCCCAGATGCATCGAGTACGTCTCGATGCCGAAGCTCTCCATCCGCATCGCGTTCGGTCCGAACCGCGTTCCCGGACGGAACGACGTTGTCGAATCGTAGGGAGCCCCGAAGAGAACGACCTTTGCCTCCTCGAAAGACCGGTCACAACCAATGAACTGATTCGTCTGAGCCTGCATGGAAACCTTCCTCTTGATTGTATTGAATAATGATTATTGAATAGTGAATAATGGCGGAATCTTGCTCTCCATTCATAAGGCGCGAAGCGCCGCAGGGTTTACAGTTCCTTCATTATTCAATATTCAATGTTCACTATTCAGTTTGCCTTACTTCACCGCCTTGATCTTGTCCCAGGCCTTCGTGTAGACGTGCAGCTCGCGCTTCGCGCCGGCTTCGGACGTCTCGTCCTTGCTGGAGCCGACCCGCGCAGCGGCGGCCAGCACGGCCATCAGCCGTTTCTTCATCTCGTGACCTCCAATTAAACAATCAAACAATCAAACGATTCTCACTTGCCTTCCTCGTCCCTGAGGATGTCAAGCACGTAGTTCGGAAGCGCGAAGGCCCCGCGGTGCAGCGCCGTGTTGTAGTAGCGCGTGTTGATGCGGAGCTTGTTCCAGCGCGCCTCGTCCAGGTTCCCGATCGGATGGTACTTCTTG
>CAMEZU010000104.1 GCA_945947925.1 uncultured Verrucomicrobiota bacterium | reverse complement strand
CGAGGAGCCGGAGGACCCCGGCTATGCCGAGCCCGTGCCGCTCGCGCTCGCCAGTGAAGGCTGGACGAACGAGGAGGGGACGTCGGCATGGACGGAGAACTTCATCCTGAAGCCCCTGACGACTCTGACGGCACAGGTGGCCGGACGGGGCAGACTGACCTTCGACTGGGCGTCGCCGGTCATCGCGGGACTGGGTGGGAAGACGTGTACGTTCGCGGTCGGCGGACAGGAGGTGCGTAGCCTGATGCCGGGCCATGAGACGGTCGTGATTCCGATTGACGGCACCGAAGGGACGGCGCTCGCCTGGAAGCGCGTTTCCGACGCGAGCCCGGTCACCGTCAGCAACGTGCAGTGGGAGGCGAAGCTCCCGCCGCGGGAACCGGAGCCGGTCGAACCGCAGCCGGTGACGCTGTCGACCGACGGATGGCTGGCGCTCGAATCGGATGCGGTGCGCTGCGAGGAAGGCGAGGCGAAGGACGTTCTGCCGGGCGAGGTCGAGGGACCGGGCACGCTGACCTTCCGCTGGATGGCCGACGCGGACGGGGCGGCGGATGCGTCCGGCGTCTGCGCGTTCCTGACGAACGGCGTTGAAGCGGTGGACCGCCTGCAGGCGGACGGCGCGTGGCGGTCGGTCGCGGTGACGGTCGACGCCAGCTCGAACGAGGCGAAGACGTCGCTTGCCTGGCAGCGCCTAGGCGAGGTTTGTCCCCGGGTTTCGGTGGCGGACGTCGTCTGGCAGTCCGTGCCGCCGCCTGACCCGATTCCGGTTTGCGCCCTCTATCACGTCGAGGAGGACCTGACTTACGACGGACGGGAGAAGACCGGCGTCGTGGCGATCGCCGGGTGCACGCTGTCCGCCCAGCGCGCGACGGCGGCCGGCGACTACGAGGCCGTGGCCACCCTGAATGAGGGCGCCGTCTGGTGGGACGGCGGGACGGAGGCGACCCGCACGGTCGCCTGGACGATCGCCAGGGGCGTTTACGACATGAGCGGCGTCCTCTTCGACAGCGCGACGGTCGTCGCGGACGGGAGGCCGAAGAGCCTCGCCGTCACCGGCGCCCTGCCGGCGGGCGTCACGGTGTCGTACGAAGGGAACGGAGAGACGGCGTGCGGCAGCTACTCCGTCATTGCGTCGTTTGCCGGCGACGCCGACAACTACGAGGCGATTCCGTCGCTGGAGGCGACGCTGTCAATCGTGTCGCCGTTCGGCGAGACGGGAGCTTGCGAGCCCGGGACGTCCGAGCTGGAGCCCGGGGCGCTTTCCTTCTTCGACGTTGTTGCGGAATATGACGGACAGCCTCACGGCCCCGATGCCGAGGCGCTGGCCGCGGCCTTCGCCGCCTATGCCCGCCCGCCGCTGACGGTGGACTATGCGTCCGAACGGACCGCTGCTGCAGAGGCGTGGCAGGCGGAGCCGATCGGCCTGCGGGACGTCGGGACGACGACCGTGTGGTACCGCGTCGCGACTGAAAGCTTCGGTGACTTCGTGCACGCGGTCCGCGTGACGGTGACGCCGCGCGACCTCGCGTCCGTCACGGTCGAGCCGATTCCCGACCAGACCTGGGCCGGCGAACCGCTCCGTCCCGTGCCGGTCGTCCGCGACGGCGAACCGTCGCTCGTCACGGAGAAGGATTACGCGATCTCGTATGCTGACAACGCCGGCGCCGGCCTGGCGACGGTGATCCTGACCGGGTGCGGCAACTACGTCGGGACGAAGTCCGCGACGTTCGTCATCGCGCCGGCGAAGGAGGAGCCAGGCGACGATGACGATGACGACGACGATGACGATGATGATGACGACGACGACGGAGACTTTGTCGACGCGCGTCAGCTCGAGCCGTTCGCCGTCCCGCTGACGGACCTGGGCGTTCCCGCGCCGGGACCGAAGGCGACGGTGAAGGCGGAGGGACTGCCGAACGGACTGAAGCTCGCGAAGGTCAGCGGTGTGTGGACGATCTCCGGCACGCCGAAGGAGACGCTGGACGGCGTGACGCGCCGCGCCTATGTGCGCGTGACGGAGAACAAGGTACCGTCGCTCTACGTCCTCGGCTTGCGCGTCCTGCCGGCGGACGCGGCGTGGACCGATTCCGTTGGCGTCCCTGTCGAGCGTGAGCTTGACGGCGTGACGGCGGCTTCGGGACTGCCCTCCGGCGTCCGTTTCAAGGCCGGCGTCTGTGCGGGCACGCCGACCAAGCCCGGCGTCTTCACCGTGACCCTCACGAAGACGGACAAAACGAAGGAGAAGGCCTTTTGGACGATCGAGCCCGCCGTCACGCCGACGTGCGCCGTCGGCATCGACACGTCGCTGCCGCAGGAAGCGGCGCGGACGGTGGTCCGCCAGGGCGTCGCCTATGCCTGGCCGATCGAGGCGACCGCGGGGGCGTCCGTGACGGCGTCGGGACTCCCCGCCGGACTCAAGCTCGCGAAGACGCCCGTGAAGGAGAACGGCAAGATCGTGCGCTACGAGTATGCGCTCACGGGCGCGCCGACCAAGGACGGCGAATTCGTCACGACGTTCAAGACGAAGCTTGGCGCGGTCACGACCGTCACGACGGAGGCCTTCTCCGTCAGGCCGCTTCCGGTCTGGGCCGTTGGGACCTTCAACGGGGGCGGCGCGGACGGACAGGTCACGCTGACCGTCTCGAAAGTCGGCAAGCTGAGCGGCAAGGCCCAGGCGGACGGCCTGACGTGGACGCTCGCGGCTGCGGCGTTCGCAGCGTATGACGCGGAGAGGGACGCGTATGACGCGGACCTCGTCGCGAAGTCCGGCAAGCTCGTCCGCACGGTCGCCGTCACCTTCACCGCCGACGAGGTCGGCGGACTCGCCGTCGCCGATGCGTTCGAGGTCCGCCAGAACAACTGGAAGACCGAGCCGTGGAAGACGCTCGCCAAGGCGTTCGCCGCAGCAGAGGCCGTTGCGTATGCGCCGTTCGGCCGTCCGGACGACACCGTGTCCCTGAAGGTCGCGACGTCCGGCACGGTGACGCTCAAGGGCTCGTTCGTCATCGGGGAGAATCCCCGCACGGGCGCGCCGGTCCGCTACGCGGCCTCGGGATCGGCGGTGCTGTGTCCCATCGGACAGCCCGACGCCGCCGGCGCCTTCCCGGCCGACGTCCTCGTCTCTTTCCCGCCCAAGAAGGACAAGCTGCCGGACGGCTACGTGGCCTGCGTCCGTCTTCACTGGACCGGCAACCGGTTCCTGTTCCTGGAGGCAGATGAAGGGAAGCCATGAACGACATTGTCATTACCAACGCCCGCGTCCATAACCTGCGCGGGATCGACGTCACCATTCCCCGCAACTCCCTGACCGTCGTCACCGGCCTCTCCGGCAGCGGCAAGTCCTCCCTCGCGTTCGACACGCTCTACGCCGAGGGACAGCGCCGCTACGTCGAGTCGCTGAGCGCCTACGCGCGCCAGTTCCTCGACCGCCTCGCGAAGCCGGACGTCGAGCGCATCGAGGGACTCTCGCCCGCGATCTCGATCGAGCAGCACACGACGAGCGGCAATCCGCGCTCGATCGTCGCGACGGTGACCGAGATCCACGACTATCTCCGCATTCTCTACGGCTCGGCCGCGACGGCCCACTGTCCGCACTGCGGCAAGCCCGTCACGAAGCAGTCCGCCGAACAGATCGTCGACACGCTCCTCGGCGGACCCGGCGGCAAGGCGATCCTCTACGCGCCCGTCGCGAAGGGGAAGAAGGGTCGCCACGAGGAGACGCTCGCCGCGCTCAAGCGCAACGGCTTCGCGCGCGTCCGGATTGACGGGACGACGTATCCCGCGGACGAGCTGCCCGAGCTCGACAAGAAGAAGGCGCACAACATCGACGTCGTCGTGGACCGTCTTGTCCTGCCGTGCGACAGGACGCGCCTCACCGACTCCGTCGAGCTCGCGCTCAAGACCGGCCACGGCATCCTGACGGTCGGTTTCCTGGAAACGGGGGCCGAGCAGACCTTCAGCGAGCTCAACGCCTGCGTCGACTGCGGCATCTCCTTCGACGAGCTGAAGCCGCGTTCGTTCTCGTTCAACTCGCCGTTTGGCGCGTGTCCGACCTGCTCGGGACTCGGCCAGCTCTACTACTTCGACGAGGATCTCGTCGTCCCGGACAAGAAGCTGCCGCTCGAGGAGGCGATCCATCCGTGGCGCCGGCTGGGCGGACAGATGGCGATCCTCTACCACAAGGAGCTCCTCGCCGAGATCGCGCGCCAGAACGGCGTCGACCTCTCGACGCCCTACGCGAAGCTGCCGGCTGCGTTCCGGAAGGGACTCATGCACGGCTTCAAGGAGGACCTCGTCCTCAGCTGGCGCCGCGTGGACCGTCCCTTCGAGGGCGTCCTTGCCGCGCTCCAGCGCAAGCTCGGCGAGGCGCAGGACGACGAGACGCGCGCGAAGTACGAGGCCTACCAGAACTTCCGCACATGCCCCGACTGCCAGGGCTCGCGCCTCCGCCCCGAATCGCGCGCCGCGACGATCGCGGGCAAGTCCATCGTCGACGTGATGGCGATGCCCGTGACCGAGGCGTTGGAATTCTTCGCCGTTCTCACGCGTGAAGCACATCCAAGCACCCCAACATCCCAACCTCCGAACAATGCCTTTGCAGGACTGAAAGACATCCTGTCCGAAATCACGAAACGTCTCCAGTTCCTGATCGACGTGGGGCTCGACTACCTGACGCTGGACCGCGCGAGCTCGACGCTGTCGGGCGGCGAGATGCAGCGCATCCGCCTCGCGACGCAGATCGGCTCGGGCCTCACGGGCGTCCTCTACGTCCTCGACGAGCCGACGATCGGCCTGCATCCGCGGGACAACGAGCGGCTCATCGGGACACTGAAGGGACTCCGCGACCGCGGCAACACGGTCGTCATCGTCGAGCACGACGAGGAGATGATGCGGGCGGCGGACTACATCGTGGACCTCGGTCCCGGCGCGGGACGCGAAGGCGGCAAGGTCATGTACCAGGGCGACTTCAAGGGCCTCCTCAAGGCCGGCTCGCTCACGGCCGACTACCTGACGGGACGGAAGAGAGTAGGTGGAGTCAAATCTTCCGCCACTCAACACTCAACATTCAACACTCAACACTCGCTTACGCTCGCGGGAGCGTGCGAGCACAACCTGAAGAACATCACCGTGCGCATCCCGGTCGGCTCCTTCACGGTGGTGACGGGCGTGTCCGGGTCCGGCAAGTCGACGCTCATCGACGAGACGCTCAAGCGGGCGCTGATGAAGCATTTCTACGGGTCGAAGGAAACGCCCGGCAAGTACCGCAAGCTCACCGGCGTCGAGCACTTCGACAAGGTGATCGAGATCGACCAGTCCCCGATCGGCCGCACGCCGCGGTCGAATCCGGCGACGTACGTCGGCTTCTTCTCGGAGATCCGCGACCTCTTCGCGAAGACCGAGGCGGCGAAGGCGCGCGGGTACACGGCGGGACGCTTCTCGTTCAACGTGAAGGGCGGACGCTGCGAGGTGTGCGGCGGCGACGGACTCCGCAAGCTCGAGATGAGCTTCCTTCCCGACGTCTACGTCACGTGCGAGCAGTGCAACGGCAAGCGGTTCAACGCCGAGACGCTCGAGGTGACCTACGGCGGGAAGACGATTTCCGACGTCCTCGAGATGACGGTCGCCGAGGCGTGCGAGTTCTTTGCGAAGGTGCCGTCCCTCGCACGCAAGCTGAAGACCCTTGTCGACGTCGGTCTCGGCTACATCGGCCTCGGCCAGAGCGCGACGACCCTCTCGGGCGGCGAGGCCCAGCGCATCAAGCTCGCGACCGAGCTCTCGAAGCGGTCGACCGGAAGGACGCTCTATCTCCTGGACGAACCGACGACGGGACTCCACTTCGACGACATCGCGAAGCTGATGAAGCTCCTCCTCCAGTTGCGCGACCAGGGGAACACGGTCGTCGTCATCGAGCACAACATCGACGTGATGCGGTGCGCGGACTGGATCATCGACCTCGGTCCGGGCGGCGGCATCAACGGCGGCGAGCTCGTCTGCGAGGGGACTGTCCCCGAAGTGCGCGCCTGCAAGCGCTCGATAACCGGCCGATTCCTTTGATTTCCTTTGCCAACGTTCGAGGTTTTCGGGTGCAACGAGCTTTTTATGGTGCACCAATGTCGCGCGGATTGAGTTTGGCACAGAAATCGCAGAAACGCGGGTGAAGCCGAATCGCCCTGACGGGCGATTGATGTCGGCGCGAGTGCCAGCGGACTCGAGCGAGCTCGGCCGCCGTCACTCGCACCGACATCAACCTTCGGTCCTCGGCTTCCCCCGCGTCACGGAAATTCGCCCTTCGGGCGAACGACACGGAATTTGAGAATCATCCTTTGTCCGAAGCTTCGTGTTCTTCGCCCGAAGGGCGAATTTCGGTGTCGCATCCGAGACCGGAAAACCGAAGGTTGATGGCGGGGAAGTGGCGGCGGGTGAAGCCGCAGGTTTCGAACCCGACGGCACTTCCTTGCCATCAATCGCGCGGGAGCGCGATTCCGGGCTCGGATGCGCTTCTGTCTTTCCGTGTCGAAAATCCTGATAAGGACGCATATGGTTGGATATATGTGCATTTC
>CAMEZU010000103.1 GCA_945947925.1 uncultured Verrucomicrobiota bacterium | reverse complement strand
TATTCAATATTCAATACTCAATTTCTCGCCTCACTCCGCAAAGCTGATCGTTCCGTCCCCCAGCGCGGAAATGACGGCGAGGGACTCGACGCGCAGGCCGGGGACGTTCTCGTGGATGCGGTTGCGTCCGCCCTGGAAGGCCTTTTCGACGAGGAAGGCCATGCCGACGAGGTCGGCGTCCGCCTGGCGGCAGAGGTCGACGATGCCCATGCCGGCGTTGCCGCAGGCGAGGAAGTCGTCGATGAAGAGGACCTTGTCCCCTTTCGAGAGGTATTCCTTGGAGACGATGATGTCGTAGTCGCGGTCCTTCGTGAAGGAATGGACCTTGGTGACGAACTTGTTGTCGAGGGTCTTCGGGGTGGCCTTCTTGGCGAAGACGACGGGGACGTGGGCGAGGTAGCCGGCGAAGATCGAGGGGGCGATGCCGCTCGCTTCGACGGTGAGGACCTTGGTGAAGCCGGTTTCGCGGAAGAGGCGGACGATTTCACGGGCGCAGGCGCACATGAGGTCGCCGTCCATCTGGTGGTTGATGAAGTTGTCAACCTTGAGGATGCCGCCGGGGAGGCTGCGTCCGTCCCTGATGATGCGCTGTTCGAGTTCTTTCATGGATTATTCCTTGATGCGGAGAATGGCGTTGGAGACGATGGCGACGAGTCCGCCGGTGACGAGTCCGGAGCCGAAGATGCCCTTCACGGCGGCGGGTGCGTGGGAGAGGATGTCGGGGCAGAGCTCGACACCGAGTCCGGCGCCGAAGGAGAGGGCGAGAACGAGCGTCTCCTTGCGTCCGATCGGCTGGGAGGCGATGATGCGGATGCCGGCGGCGGCGACCATGCCGAACATGAGGAGGGTGGCGCCGCCGAGGACGGGATCGGGCATCGTCGAGAAGAGCATGCCGACGACGGGGAAGAGTCCGAGGAGGAGAAGCATCGCGGCGATGAAGTAGCCGACGTAGCGCGAGGCGACGCCGGTGAGCTGGATGAGTCCGTTGTTCTGGGCGAAGATGGAGTTCGGGAAGGAGTTGAAGACGCCTGCGACGGCGCTGTTGACGCCGTCCGCGAGGACGCCGCCCCGGACGCGGCGGTGGTAGCTTTCGTCATCGATGGAGAGTCCCGAGATCATCGAGTTGGCGGTGATGTCGCCGGAGGCCTCGATGGAGGTGACGACATAGACGATGGCGAGGCCGAGGATGGCGGTCGGGTCGAAGCGGACGCCCCACTTGAACGGCTGGGGGATGTTGAAGGAGAGGAGCGTTCCCGTTTCGAAGGAGACCATCTGGAAGCCGAAGAAGGCGATCAGGTAGCCGACGAGGATGCCGAAGACGACGGATCCCATGCGCAGGTACTTGTTACGCGCGCAGTTGAAGCCGACGATGGTGAGGAGGACGGCGCCGGAGACGGTGAGGTTCTGCCAGCCGGCGAACGGGAACTTCGCGTCGGGGGCCATCGAGCCGAAGCCGCCGCCGCAGGAGATGATGCCGACCTTGATGAGGCCGAGTCCGATGAGGGCGACGACGATGCCGGAGACGAGCGGGGTGATGACGGTGCGGAGCTTCTTGAAGAGGAAGGCGGCGGCCATTTCTGCGGGTGCGGCGCAGATGCAGCAGCCGAAGATGAGGGGGAGCCCCCAGACGACATCCTCGGGCGAGCTGGCCTGGCTTTGGGCGACCATGCCGACGCCGATGAGGGGTCCGATGAACTGGAAGCTGGTGCCCTGGACGCAGAGGAGCCGGGAGCCGACAGGACCGAGCCGCTTGCACTGGATGAAGGTGCAGACGCCGGAGGCAAAGAGGGCCATCGAGACGAGGAAGCCCTTCGTCTTGAGGTCGTCGATCTGGAGTCCGCTCGCGATGAGGAGGGGCGGCGTGATGATGGCGACGAAGATGGCGAGGAGGTGCTGGAAGGCCGCGAAGAGCGCGGCGAAGAACGGGGGGCGTTCCTCGATGCCGTAGACGAGTCCCGAGTCCTTGCGGGAGAGGACGCCGATGAGGTTGACGAGGCGGGAGGCTTCCTCGGGGCTGACCACGCCGTCCGCGCGGATGTCGACGAGGGCCTTCAGGAGCGCGTCGCAGTCGGGGTCGATTTTGGCAAGGGGCTCGACCAGCCCGAAGAGCATTGTCGTTTCGTCGTAGTCGACCTTGCCGTCGGCGACAATCAAGTTCTTCGCGGCGTTCAGCATCTGCCGGAACGCCCGCTTTTCCTCCGCATTCATCTGCGCCATATTGGGGGTGGGATTAGTTTCCGCTCATGGCCTTGATCTTGTCCCAGGCCTTGGTGTAGAGGTCCATGGCGACGGGGTCGTCGTCGATCGGACGGAGGACCTGGCCGACCTTGATCGTCTCTTCGTCGAGGATGATCTGGTCGCGGAAGTCCTCGTCGAGCGCCTCGATGCCGGGCTTGACGGGGTTGGGTCCGGAGATGTACTCCATATTGATCTTGGCGTTCTCACCCTCGTAGATGAAGTTGATGAACGCGTAGGCGAGCTCGGGGTTCGGGGACTTCGCGGAGATGACCATCTCGTCGAAGGCGATGGAGTAGCCTTCCTTCGGCAGCGCGAAGCCGACGTTCTCGCTGGCGGGGACGCCCTCCTCCTCGTCGCCGTTGATGACCTGCGTCGTGTCCGTCGAGTAGCCGTGTCCGATCCAGGTCGCGCCGGACGGGACTTCGGTCTTGTAGCTCTCGGCGTCGAACTTGCGGACGTTCTGCTTCCAGGAGAGGACCTTCTCGACGGCAGCCTCGATTTCGGCGGGGTTCTTCGAGTTCACCGAATGGCCGAGGGACATGAGGCCGGCGCCGATGACCTCGCGCATGTCGTCGAGGAGCGTGATCTTGCCGCGGAACGCGGGATTGCCGAGGACCTCCCAGGTCTTGACGTCCACGCCTTCGGGGATCTTCGTGCGGTCATAGCAGAAGCCCGTGTAGGTGACGGCGTAGGGCACGTTGTACGCGAAGGTCGGGTCGATGATCTGCGTCGTGAAGCTCGGATCGAAGTTCTTGCGGACGTTGGGGATCTTCGCGTGGTCGAGCTTGACGATCAGGCCCTCGCGCGCCATCGTGCCGACGAGGTAGGAGCTCGGCATCAGGATGTCGTAGCCCGCGCCGCCCGACTTGATCTTCGCGTACATCGCCTCGTTCGAGTCAAAGGTGTCGATGACGACCTTGCAGTCCTGGAGCTTCTCGAACTTCTCGATCAGCTCGGGGGCGATGTAGTCGCTCCACGTGTAGATGTGGAGCTCGCCGCCGATCGCGCCTTCCACGGGCTTGACCTCGGACGTGGCGTCCTTCCCGGCGGTCTCCTTCTTCTGGTCGTTGCCGGCGTCAGAGCAGCCGCTGCAAAGAGCGGCCGCCACGGCCATCGTTGCGAACAGGGAGTTTGCGGACTTCATCATTTTCCTTTCTGCATAGGTTGTTTGCGGGAGATGAACTTGGACAGGCCCACGAGCACGCACGTGAAGACGAGCATCAGCGTCGACAGGGCGAAGGCGGCGGGCAGATTCTTCGAATGCTTGGTCATCGAGCTGACGAACGTCGGGAACGTGTTCGTGCCGGCGCCGTTGACGAAGCTCGTGATGACGACGTCGTCGATCGAGAGCGTGAACGCGAGGAGTCCGCCCGCCACGATGCCGGGCAGGAGGATCGGAAGCTCGACATGGAAGAACGTGTAGAACGGTCCCGCGCCGAGGTCGTGCGCCGCCTCGACGATGCGGTCGTCGAAGTCCTGGAGGCGCGCGAGGAGCGTCATCACCACGTACGAGACGCAGAACGTGACGTGGGCGATGAGGATCGTCATAAAGCCGCAGTCGACGTGGCAGGCGACGAACAGCATCAGGAGCGAGATGCCGATGAGGATGTCGGGCATGATGAGCGGCGTGTAGACGAGGGCGTGGTGGATGGACTGGAGGCGTCCGCGCCAGCGGTGGAGGGCGAGGGCGCTCGTGGTGCCGATCACGCAGGAGATCAGCGTCGCGAGGCCGGCGACGATCAGCGACAGCCAGAAGCTGTGCATCAGGTTCTTGAGCTCGGCCTTGGCCTTCGGGTCCGTCGAGAAGATCTTCTCGTACCACTTCGACGTGAAGCCGAGGAAGCGCTTGGGCCAGGAGGCAAAGAAGTGCTTCTCGTACTTGGCGAGCGGTCCGTCGCCGGGGACGAGCCGTCCGGGACAGGCGGCGTCGGAGGCGTCCGCGACGCGCGCGACGGTCTCGGCGTCGACGGTGCCGATGCGCCAGGTCTGGCGGACGTAGTCGGAGACGGGCGTGAGGCCGTTCCAGAGCTGGTAGACGCGTCCGTCCGCCGCGAGTTCGCGAGCCGACGCGGGACGCGAGAGCGGGGAGACGGGGACGACGCGGTAGCCGGTCAGCGTCTCGTCGAGGACGAGGAAGGCGAAGGGATGGCCCTTCTTGCCGAGGCGCGCGAGGCGGATCTCTCCAGGGCGGACGGTCTCGTCATAGGCGGCGGACTTGCCGTCGGCGTCCTTCGGGACGGACGCGAGCCACGCCTGTTCCTGGGGCGAGAAGTCGTCCCTGTACTGCTTCGAATAGGTGCGCCATTCCTGGCGGGCGGACGCGTCGGCGAACTCGGCGGAGGCGCCGGGATCGGACTCCTCCAGGTACTGCGGGAGGCCCTCGCCCACGAAGGACATCGTCAGCCCGTTGGGCACGAAGGCGTAGACGAAGACGAGCAGGATCGGCACGTAGAGGAACGCCAGCACGAGGGCCAGCATCACGACGGAGAAGAAAGAGCGTTTCACTGGTCGTCCCTCCTGTCCATGCGGCGCGCCGTCTCCTCCTCGAGGCGGCGACGGTTGCGGACGTTCTGGCGGTGCTTCCACCAGATGGCGAGTCCCATCGGGACGAGGACCGACACGGCCATCAGCACGGCGAGGGCGGAGGCGTGGGGGATGTTGCGGTTGCTCATCGCGCGGTCGAAGATCTTGTTGCCGATGAGGATGCAGTTCGTGCCGCCGACCATCTGGGGGATGACGTAGCTGCCGATCGCGGGGATGAAGACCATCAGCACGGCGGAGACGATGCCCTGCCAGATGCCCGGGATGAAGATCTTGCAGAAGGCGTAGAAGTTCTTCGCCCCGAGGTCGCGCGCCGCCTCCAGGAGCGAGAAGTCGAACTTCTCGGCGGCGGTATAGAGCGGCATGATCGCGAACGGCAGGAACGTGTAGACCGAGACGAGGACGACCGCCATCTCGGAGTCGAGAATCGTCGTCGAGGCGTTGTCAACGAGGCAGTTCGCCGCGCCGATCAGGCACTTCTGCGCCCCGCCGGCGGCCTCGGGCACGGGCGCGGTGCCGACGAACCAGGCCGTGATCCAGAGCTTGAAGTGAAGCCAGGCGTGGTAGCACGACTGGAGCCAGCCGTCGGGATGGAGCATCGTCTTCCAGGCGAAGACGCGGACGACGAAGCTCGTCCAGAACGGCAGCATGATCGCGCCCGCGACGACGGCCTGGTACTTCTTCTTCATCCGGGCGATCGCGTAGGCGCAGGGCAGCGCGAGGACGATGCACCAGAGCGTCACCTTGAACGAGACGATCAGGGTCTTCCAGACGATCGCGGGGTAGTCGGGGTCGACGAGCTCGCGCCAGGTCGAGAAGCTCCAGTCGCCGACGCCGCCGTTGGGCGACTTGGCGTGGAACGTGAAGGCGAGCACGATGACGGCGGGAATCGCAAAGAAGAGCAGCAGCCAAAGGAAGGACGGCGCCGTGACGAACCATTCCGTCTTCTTCGAACGGGGCGTGCCGACGCTCATTTCGACTCCACCATGTAGGCGTCGTCGGGATGCCACCAGACGAACACCTTGTCGTTCCAGGTGACCGACTCCTCGTCAAGCGTGAAGCGGGAGTGCGGCTTGAGGGCGCTGATGCGCAGGTCGGAGGACTTGAGCCAGTACTTGGTGTACACGCCCTGGTAGACGATGTCCTGGACCTCGGACGGGAAGACGTTGATCGACGCGCCCTTCTCGGGGAGCGGCGGATTCTTGGTGACGCGGATCTTCTCGGGACGGACGGAGAGGTCGATCTTCTGTCCGACCTTCAGGTTCTTGTCGTTGAACGCCTTGATCTGCGGGAAGCCCGCGCAGGCGATGAGGCAGTAGTCGCCGTCCACCGCGGCGATCTCGCCGCTGAAGAAGTTGGTGTCGCCGATGAACGAGGCGACGAAGCGCGAGGCGGGGGCCTCGTAGATCTTCGCCGGCGCGTCGAGCTGCTCGACGTGTCCCTTGTTGATGACCGCGATGCGGTCCGAAAGCGACATCGCCTCGCCCTGGTCGTGCGTCACGTACATGAAGGTGATGCCGACCTGGTCGTGGATCGCGTCAAGCTCGATGAGCATATGCTGGCGGAGCTTCAGGTCGAGTGCGGCGAGCGGCTCGTCGAGGAGCAGCACCTGCGGACGGTCGACGAGCGCGCGCGCGATGGCGACGCGCTGCTTCTGTCCGCCCGACAGCTGGTTCGGATACTTCCACGCGTGTTCGGAGAGCTGGATCATCTCGAGCATCGCGTCGACCTTCTCCTCGATCTCGCCCTTCGGCAGCTTCGCGAGCTTCAGCGAGAACGCGATGTTGTCCCAGATCGTCATCGTCGGGAACAGCGCGTAGTTCTGGAAGACGGTGTGGA
>CAMEZU010000102.1 GCA_945947925.1 uncultured Verrucomicrobiota bacterium | reverse complement strand
AGATTCTGATTCTGCCTGTTGGGGTTCGAGTCCCTGCGAGGCAACCATTGCAAAAGGAACTCAGCGAAAGCTGAGTTTTTTTGTTTTCCTCTTGCATACAACCTCAGCAAAATAGTATACTTCAGTCATCATGAGTTTCAAGCGAATGACAATTCTCGGGTGCGCGGCGCTGTCGGTGTCGTGTTTTTTGATGTCTCAGGCGAAGGCCGAGGAGGCCGCAGCCGCGGGTGAAGCGGATGTGGCCCAGCCCAACAAAGAGCTCGAGCTGGAGATCCGGTACATCGGCGAACTGCTCAACTGGGGCCTTTCTGACTTTGCCCGCGATGTGATGGTTGCGACCATCGCCCGGTGGCCCGAGTGCGAGCCGCGCCTCTTCGCGCTGGAAATCCGCCGCCTGCTGCTGGAGGGCAACTTCGCGGAGGCGGAGAAGCGTCTGAACGCCTTGCCCGACAAGACGGGGCCGAAGTACTGGGCCGCGCGTCTTGAGCTCGCGAACAACTACTACGCGAACGACAAGCGCAAGGAGTGTGCCGAAATCTACGACGCGTTCTTCAAGGCGAACAAGAAGCCGAGCAAGGAACTCGCGCCGCTGATGCGCGACGCCATCTACAACCGCATCAATCTCCTCATCAGCGGCGGCAAGCGCCGCGAGGCGGCGGAGATGTACGAGATGCTCCAGACGTACCTGAACACCAAGGACGACGAGGACGACAGCCTGTGGTGTGCCGCGGCCTGCGAGGCGGCCGACCTGTGGCTGAGCCTGGCGGCCGACAAGCCGAATCCGGGGGCGCGCAAGCCGGAGCTGGCTGCGGCGAAGAAGCACATCAGCAAGCTGCTGTACCGCAACGACCGCATGGTGTACTTCGGCCGCGCGATTTCGATGAAGGCCTACTACGAGCTGCTGAGCGGCAGCGTCGAGAAGGCGCAGGCGGTGATCAGGGACTACAAGGACAACCTGCAGGAGATTCACGACCAGCTCGTTAGGGCAGACCCGACGGGAAGCCTCGGCTGGCTGCGCCAGTCGCCGATGCCGCAGTGCCGCTACCTCCTGGCCGACAAGTACTGGAAGGAGGCCCAGGAGGAGGCCAAGAAGAAGAAACCCGACGAGGAGCGGATCAAGACGCTTCTCTTCGGCGCGAAGGTCAGCGCGGGCAGCAAGAAGCGCGACGGCCAGGGCGCGTTCAACAACGTCGTCAACGTGTACCTGCGCTTCCCGCAGTCCGTGTGGGCGCCGAAGGCGGGCCGTCTCTGGAAGGAGATCGACGCGTTCGTGCTCGAGCGCTACGGCTCGGTCCCGAAGGTGAACAAGACGCCCGAGCAGGAGCGCCAGGTCATGGAGGCTCAGTTCCACAGCGCGAAGGAGAAGTTCGCGGAGCACAACTGGAAGGGCGCGATCGCCGACTACTACGTCGCGCTCGGCAACTACCCGGAGGAGGACCTGTCGGTCGGCGCGCTTGAGAACGTCGCCACCTGCTATCTCAACCTGGCGGACGGCGAGGCGGACGGCAAGCGCAAGACGGCGCTCCTCGACCTGGCCGCGGCGGTCGAAGGTCATCTGGCGGACCGCTTCGGCAGCATTCGGATGATCAAGATCAACAAGATGAACATGATCAACGCCGGCAGCGCGGTGCTGCGCCTGGCCGCGCGCGAGAAGGCGTCGAAGCGGGCGGATCGCGCCGAGGCGCTTTACGAGGCGTTCCTGCGGAACTATCTCTATCACCCGGAGTCCCCGCGCACGGCGCTCGGTCTCGGTTTCGAGGCCCAGAAGGTGGCGGTCGACATCTACAAGAACAGCGCGCTTGGTCCGGTCTCTCCCGACGATTCCGAGGCGTTGCGCGCCGACAAGGAGGCCCTGCAGATCACCTCCGACGACACCCCGGAGGTCCGAGCGCGGAAGGAGGCCGAGCGCGCGCAGCTCAAGGAACAGCTCGTCGCCGAGTATGGTCCGTACGTTCGCCAGGCGCTCAAGTGGTACGGCATCGTCGAGACGACCTACAAGGAGGATCTCCGTCACCGCATGACGAAGGCCTATCCTGACGCGCTGCGCTATTCGAGCAACTGCTATGAGCTGCTGGGCGACGCGCAGAAGTCCGTCGCCTACCTCGAGGCCTACACGAAGACCATTGACGAGGCGGACCAGCCGCTCCAGCGCTTCCAGAGCGAACTGAACGTCGCGAGCCTGCACCAGAAGCTCGGCGTGGCGGCGCTTGGGGTCGCGAAGGGCAAGAAGGCCGAGGCGGACAAGCGGAAGGCCGGTGCCGCGGCCGACGCCGCGCAGCTGCGCGAGGACGCGGAGAAGCCGGCGAACGCCGAGAAGCGCGAGGACCTCCTGGCGGAGGCCGAGAAGCTTGAGAAGGACGCGGCGGCGGCCTGCGAGACGCTGCTGGCGGCGGCGAAGGAGCAGGCCGAGGCCGGCGAGAAGGAGCTCAAGATCTGCATCGACAGCCTCGATCCGCTGGCGAAGAAGGCCCTCGAGCTGATGAAGAATCCCAAGGTCAAGGGCGACGAGAAGCGTCTCCAGAAGGCGAAGGACCTGTACGAGAGCACGCTTTACGCGCTCTCCGACTGCTACGGCCGCCGGGCCTATCCCGAGGAGAAGGTGCCCGAATACCGCGCGAAGCAGTACGAGAACCTCGAGAAGTACGTCGCGGCCTATCCGCAGGGACGCTATGCGAAGAACGCGTACTTCAAGCTCGGCCTCTACTACTGCACGGTCGACGCGTTCGACAAGGGCCAGCAGTCCCTGCAGCGCCTGAAGGAGAACTTCCCGGGCTCGGCCGAGGCGCGCATTGCCATGCCGATGCTGGCGAAGGCCCTGCTGAACTACGCGGCGACGCTCACCGGCGACGACGACACCATTCGCGCCAAGCGCAAGCAGATGCTCGACCTGGCGGGCCAGACCTACCGCGACATGCTGAACAACGGCAAGGGCGAATACTCGCCGCAGGACTACATCAGCGCGGCCGAGGTGCTCCTGAAGGCGAAGGAATGGTCGCTGGCGGACGAGGCCTTCTCGAAGGCCGAGACCGTGTCGAAGACGCTCGCGAAGGAGAAGCCCGCTTATCACCAGCTCGAGGCGAAGGCCCACCTGGGCAAGGCCAAGATGTTCGTGGCCCGCGGCGACTTCGACTCGGCCCGCGTCTCGCTCGACGACTTCCTGACCGATCCCAATCTCTCGCGCATGACGTCGATTACCAACGCCTGCGAGCTGATGGTGACCGTGGCGATGCACCAGGGCGAGCTGGAGGCTGACGCGGCGAAGCGCAAGTCCCACTACAGCGCGGCCATGGACTCGGTCAAGCGCCTGCGCAGCTACTGGTCGCGGAACGCGTCGATCCCGCAGTGGCGCCGCGACGACGTCGAGCTGATGTCCTCCGACATCTCGATCAGCCGCATGGACGCCGAGTCGGCGCACGGCGGCGACAAGGAGGCGAAGGAGAAGCACGGCGCCGACGCCATCAAGAAGCTCGACACCTTCATCAAGGCGAGGACGGCGCAGGGCATCGAGCTCAAGGGCATGCACCGCGAAGAGGTCGCGAACCTCGAGAAGGCCTACGCCGACCTCGTCGGCGTGCACGACCGCATGGGCTCGTCGCACGCGAACGACGTGATGGCCTTGTCGAAGGCCTATTTCGAACACTTCCCGACGGGTGCGAACCAGGCCGCCGTGAAGTCCGCGCGCAACCGCGCCATCGAGAACGGCGGTACGGACCCGGCGGAAGCTCCCGAGGCGACGGCGGGCGAGACGCCGGCGGCGCCGGCGGAGGGCGAAGCCGTCGAGACCGAGCCCAAGGCTGACGTCGAGGACGACGATTCGGGCACGGTCGCTGTCGAAGAGCCACTCGCCGAGGAGGCGTTGCCGGCCGAGGAGACCGTTTCGACCGAGGCCGAGCCGGCCGCCGACGACATGCTGACCAACGAGTGACCGGCCGCCGCGCCGGTGCGACAAACAGGAAAATCTTAAGGAGAGTAACAGAAAATGAAGAAACTTGCGATCATGGCCTTGGCCACCGCCGTCGTCTCGTCCGCCTGGGCGATTCAGGGTAAGCTCACCAAGAAGGACGGTGGAGAGGTCAAGGGTGACATCACCATCACCCGTAAGGGCGACTACACCGTCAAGCAGGGCAATGCCATCGTGGAAGTCGCCGCGGGCGACGTCGTGAAGGTCTCCGTGCCCCCGCCGAAGGACTACAAGGCGATTCTCGAGAGCCGGGACGCGGCGAAGCTGCAGAAGATCGTGAACGACTACCGCAAGCTGGGCTGGGATCTGGAAGCCGGCAGCGTCTTGGTGGACGTCCTCCTGGAGTCCAAGCAGGTCGACAAGGCCTACGGCGTCGCCGCCAAGCTCATCGAGGGCGACAAGCGTCTCGCCTACACGGGCATCGTCGCCCCCGCCTACTGGCGCACGCTGCTCGCGAAGGGCGACCGCGACACGCTCGAGAAGCAGCTGACGAAGGCGCAGGGCAGCGGCGACCAGTACGCCTATTGCTGGTCGCTCATCCTCCGCGGCGACATTCTCCATGACGAGGCCAAGAACGAGGAGGGCGCGCAGCGGGAGAAAACCCTGCGCAAGGCGCTGACGGACGGCTATCTCCGCGTGGCCCTGCTGTTCCGCGAGGATGCCGACGACGGCTGCCGCCTCGCCAGCCGCCAGGCGATGGAGCGGTGCTCGAGGGTCTTCGAGGAACTCGGTAACAACGTCTATGCGGAGTTCCTGAAGGCCGAAGCTGCCAAGTGATGTCGATCTGAAGCAAACAATTATCCACCGTAAAAACAACCAAGGAAACTAAAATGAGCAAGTTCAAGAAGCTGATGCTGGTCATGGCCCTCTTTGTGGGAATCTGCGCTGCGCCGTTCGCGGCCTCCACCGTCTACGCCGCCGACGGCGTGACCACCGAGAGCGGAGAGAAAGTCAACACCGACGCCTCCAAGAAGAGCGACGAGAACAAGGGCGGTTTCTATCAGATTGTGTTCGGTTCGGGCATCGTCGGCATGCTCCTGTGGTTCACGCTGTTCGGCGACGGCATCCTCGCGATCTACTTCTGCATCGACTGCTCGATCCTCATCAAGCCCGAGAAGCTGATGCCCGGCCGCCTCATCGACCAGATCCAGAAGGCGATGTCCGAGGGCGACATCGTTGCCGCGATGGAGGCGTGCCAGAACACGCCCTCGGCGATGTCGAACATCCTCATGGCCGCCTTCCAGCACGTGGAGGAGGGCTTTGACGTGATTCAGGAAGCGGTGACCGCGGCTTCCGACCTCGAGCAGGAAAAGCTGATGCAGCGCCTGAACTGGATTTCGGTGTGCTCCAACCTCGGCCCGTCGCTCGGTCTGCTCGGTACGGTGCAAGGCATGATCATGACGTTCGACCAGCTCGCGCACGGCGCGGCCGGCGACGCCTCCGCGATGGCCGGCTCGATCGGTCAGGCCCTCTGGACCACGGCCGGCGGTCTGATCGTCTCGATTCCGTCCATCACGGCGTTCTACTCGCTGCGTAACAACGCCAACCGCCGCATCCTCCGCATGACCGCGGTCACGATGGAGTTCCTGAACGGCCTGCGTAACGTCGAGGTCGCGGGCGGCGAGGAAGCCGTCGCGGAAGAGATGCCGGCCTGACCGGACCGTTTCGCCAACGCAGCAAGCTGAAACAACCATGGCACGCAAGCCACAGGAGAATCCCCAGCTCGACATGACGCCGATGATCGACGTCGTGTTCGAACTCATCATCTTCTTTGTCGTTACCCTGACGGAGAAACAAACCAAGGATGAGACGATCGAGCTGGAGGACGGACAGCACGGCATCGTGCTGACGGCGGACCAGCTTCCGCCGGACCATATGCAGATCGACGTTGCGAGCTTCTGGGTCGACCCGGCCGGAAACCGCCACTACGAGCCCCGTATCTCGATGGCGAATCAGACGATGAACGTCGACCAGCTTCGCAAGCAGGTCCGTCTGCGCCAGGAGCGCTACAACCGCAAGGAATTCCCGGTCTTCATCCGCGCCGACTATGCCGTCCCGCACGCAACGATCAAGCAGGTGATGGACGTCTGCACGGAGATGGGCGTCTGGCAGTTCTCGGTCCTGGCGGTCGCGGACGACAAGACGAAGGCTCGTCCCCGTCTGCACCCCAACAAGAAGTAAAGGCATCTTATGGCGAGAAAACCGCAAGACAACCCGCAGCTTGACATGACGCCGATGATTGACGTCGTGTTCGAGCTGATCATCTTCTTCGTGGTGACGATTAAGCAGGAGGACATCCTTTCCAAGCTGACGGTCAACAAGCCGGATGCGAACGGTTCGCCGTCCTCGTCCGACCGCGACAAGCCCTGCGAGATCGAAATCGGCAAGGGCGCCCATGACCGCGGCAACTACTGGAAGGGCGTCTACGTCCTCCAGGGGCAGGAGATGAGCCTCGACCAGATCGACGACTACCTCAAGAACACGGTCGCGAAGAACGCGGCCAAGCCCGAAGAGGAGCCTGTCGTCATCAAGTGCACGGGCAACAGTCCGCACGGCGCGCTCGTGAACCTGCTGGACCGCTGCTACAAGCATCGTCTCTACAGCATCAGCCTCTTTTCATTGGATAACTGAGTTTAAGTCATGAGTGAAGAAGAAGTCTTGATCGACGTCGCCGCAATCGGCGAGAAGTACGA
>CAMEZU010000101.1 GCA_945947925.1 uncultured Verrucomicrobiota bacterium | reverse complement strand
TCGAGGCGATCTTGTCGATCTCGTCGACGTAGATGATGCCGCGCTTCGCGAGCTCCACGTCGCCGTCCGCGTTCTGGAGGAGATAGCGCACGAGGTTCTCGACGTCCTCGCCGACGTAGCCGGCCTGGGTGAGCACCGTCGCATCGCCGATCGCGAACGGCACGCCGAGGATCTTCGCGAGCGTGCGCGCAAGCAACGTCTTGCCCGTGCCGGTCGGACCGAGGAGGAGGATGTTCGACTTCTCAATCTCGACACCTTCGAAGGGATCCGCCGAGCCCTTCCTCTTCTCCCCGCGCCCCGTTCCCTGGGCGGCCTCAAGCCGCCGATAGTGGTTGTGGACGGCGACGGCGAGAACCTTCTTGGTCGCGTCGTGACCGATCACGTACTGATCGAGGAACGCCTTGATCTCCTTCGGACTCGGCGTCGGCGGCAGCGGCTTCTCGGCGTGCGCCTTGCGCGCATGCTCGGCCACCATCTCATGGGCGTGGTTCACGCAGTCGACGCAGATGTTCGCGTCGGGCCCCGGAATCATCGAAACCTCGTCGGAGCTCCGTCCGCAGAACGAGCACGTCAGTTCCCTGTTCTTCTTCATCGTCAGCCGATCACCTTGTCGATCAGTCCCCACTCCTTCGCCTCTTCGGCGGACATGAAGTGGTCGCGGTCCGTGTCCTTCACGACATCCGCCATCTTCTTGCCGGAGTGCTTGGCGAGGATCTCGTTGAGCTTCTCCTTGAGGCGGAGGATCTCGCGCGCCGTGATCTCGATGTCGCTGGCCTTGCCCTCGGCGCCGCCCCACGGCTGATGGATCATGATGCGCGCGTTCGGGAGCGCGTGGCGGAGACCCGCCGTGCCGGCCGTCAGGAGCACCGCGCCCATCGACGCGGCCTGGCCGATGCAGTAGGTCGCGATCGGGCACGAGACGAACTGCATCGTGTCGTAGATCGCGAGACCCGCCGTGACGGATCCGCCCGGCGAGTTCACGTAGACGTTGATCTGCTTCTTCGGATCCTGCGACTGCAGGAACAGGAGCTGCGCGACGATGGCGTTGGCCATCTCGTCGTTCACCTCTCCCGAGATGAAGACGATGCGGTCGAGGAGGAGGCGCGAGTAGATGTCATACGTGCGCTCCCCCTTGCCGGTCTGCTCGACGACGTAGGGAATCATGTAGGAGTTGACCATACGGACCTCACTTCGCGTTGGCGAGGATGAGCTCGACGACCTTCTTGCCGCGCTCGTCGTCCTTCGCCTCGAGCTTCTCCTCGGCCGCGATCGCCTCGATGACGTACCACAGGCGGACCTGCTTCTCGGCCGCGTCCTGCGCGTCCTTCAGGATCTTGTCGCGGTTCTTCTCGAAGTAGTCGGCCGGCAGGCCCGAGTACTGCGCGCGCTGGGCGAGCTGCTGGAGGTAACCGTCCATCGCACGGTTGACCTGCGAACCCGGGACGTCGAAGTCGGCCTTCTTGAGGAGGAGCTCGACGGCCTCGTTCTCGCGGCGGGCCTCTTCCTGCTCGGTCGCGTGCTTCTGCATCTGCTCGCGCACGGTCGCGACGAGCTTCTCGAGCGACTCGGCCTTCGCCTTCTCGACGAACTCGGCGTCCGTCGGGAGCACGCGGCGGCGGAAGGACTTGAGCGTCAGCGTGTAGACCGCCTTCTCGCCCTTGAGACCCTCGGGGGCGGTTTCCTTGTCGAACTTCGCCGTGATGCCTTCCTTCGTCTCGCCGGCCTTCATGCCCTTGACGGCATCGAGGATCTCGGGGAGGAAGCGGCCTTCCTCGACCTGGGTCCAGAAGCCCGTGCCGGAGGAGACGATCTTCGCCTCGGGGTTGATCTCGACGATCGCCTTGCCGCCGACCGTGCCCGCGTAGTCGATCTGGACGAAGTCGCCGTCCTGAACCGCCTCGCCTTCCTTCGCGTCCTCGTACTTCGCGTACGCTGCACGCAGGCGGGCGACCTGGTCGTTGACCTGCTCGTCCGTCACCGTCGCATCCTTCTTCTCGATCTTGAGACCCTTGTAGGTCGGGAGCTTGAAGGTCGGCTTGACCTCGACGACCGCGGTGAACGCACCGCCCTCGGCGCCGTTCTTGACGTCCTTCATGTCCACGACCGCAACCTGGTCGAGCTTCTCGGCCTCGATCGCCTTCGAAATGTTCTTCTGGAACATCACGCGCTCGGTCTCCTGCTTGAGACCCTGCGCGAATTCCTTGCGGATCAGCTCCACCGGCACCTTGCCCGGACGGAAGCCCGGGAGCCGCGCCTCGCGCACGAACGCGCGTTCGACATCCTTCACGATCGCCTTCATCTCCTCGGCGTCGAGGGTCACGGTGAGCTCAACCTGGCACTTGTCCAACTTCTTCGATTCGGTCTTCATTCTGGATCTTCTCCTTCGTTTGAAATGGTAAGGTTATATTTTATCATAATTTGTGGATTTATGGTAGATGATGGGACGGAAACGCGTTCACGCCCCTACCTGATTATGCTATACTAACGCCATGACCTTACCGATTTTCCTTGCCGCGGCCCTGACGAACCTCACGGGCATCATCACCTTCGAGCGCGAAGGCCTGCCCTTCTACTTCATGACGGACGACGCCGGCGCCTACTGGCGCCTCGAGCGCCGGACGAATGACACGGCCCGCATCGGCGACCGCGTGTCCGCCCGCGGTCGCCGCGAGCCCTCCTTCGTCAAAAACCGCCTCGAAACACTCTCCCTGACCGTCCTCAACGGGGACTGTCCCCGGAGCGCGGGGGACTGTCCCCAGGCGCGGGAAGTGACGATTCCTGAACTTTTTGAAGGAATTCTGCCGTATGGCAGCGCCGCGTGGTACGGCGGGCTCTTTACGACGGAGGGGCTCCTGCGCGACATCAACCGCCGCCAGACGACGACCCAGCTCCTGGTTGGCGAGGGCGACCACAACCTTCAGGTGGAGATTCCCTGGGCGCTCGAGGACGCGCTTCCCGCGAATCTCGTCCAGGGCGCGACCGTTCGCGTGACCGGCATCCTCGCCTACACCTCGATCGAGGACTACGAGGCGGAGCGCTTCGCCCGCATCGAGAACGTCGAGCTCATCCCCGTGTCCGGCGACGACGTCAAGGTCATCCGCCGGGCGCCCGAGCCGCCGAAGCCGCCGTTCTGGACCGGCAAACGCGTCGCGTCGATTCTGGGCATCGCGGGGGCCGTCGTCCTTCTCCTTTTCGTCTGGATCGCCACCTTGCGTCGGATGGTGCAGAAGCGGACGCGCGAGCTTGCGGACTCGATCCGCCAGCGGGAGACGACGCGCATCGAGGCAGACGCCGCCCGGCGCGAGCGCCTCCGCCTCGCCGCGGACCTCCACGACGGCTTCCAGCAATATCTCGCAGGTGCCATGTTCCGTCTCAAGGCCGCGCGCAACTACCTGCCGAAGGACGCGGTGCAGTGCCGCGAGCAGCTTGAGAAGGTGCAGGACGCCTTGCAGCACACACAGGCCGGCCTCCGGTCCACGCTCTGGGCCATGAACGAGGAGAGCGAGGGACCCGAATCGCTGATGGCGCTCTTCGGCTTTGCCGCGCGGCGTATGGCGCACTGGGAGGGCAAGGTCGACATCCGCACGGAGGGTACGGAGCGGTCCGTCGCCCGCAAGAGCGCCGGCACGCTTCTCCTGATCATGCAGGAGGCGGTCGGCAACGCGCTCAAGCACGGCCAGGCCGAGCACGTGCGCGTGCGCCTGTCATTCGGTGTGGGTCTGCTGACGATGTCCGTCATCGACGACGGCTGCGGCTTCGATCCGGCGCTGACGGGGGAGAGCGGACACTACGGCATGAGCAGCATGGAGCGCCGCTGCACCGAACTCGGCGGCACGATGTCCATCTGGTCGAAGAAAACGCTCGGCACGCGGCTTGACTTCCAGATCCCCTGCGCGTAATCAGGCGCGGAGGATGCCGAGCTCGTAGGCGCGGCCGACGGCGCTTGTCGCATTGGGGCAGTCGAGCTTCGTCATGATGCCCTTCAGGTGGGTCTTCACCGATTCGGGGCCGATGCCGAGGGCGGCGGCGATCTGATCGCGCTGGTTGCCCTGGGCGACGAGGCGGAGAACGTCCATCTCGCGTGCGGTCAGCAGCGAAGGCGCGGCCTGGAACTGTTCGCAGGCGAAGACGTCGTCCTTGGCCGCGATTTCGCGGATGGCGGCGGAAAGCCGGTCCTGGTCGACGTCCTTCGGCAGGTAGCCGCGGGCGCCGTCCTGGCGGGCGCGGTACTCCTCTTCCTTGAGCGGCATGCCGGCGAGGAGGAGGACCTTCGTCTCGGGCAGAAGCTTGCGCAGGTGGCCGAGCATCGTGAAGCCGTCCATCTTCGGCATGCGGATGTCGCTCAGGACGACGTCGGGCCGCACCTCCTGCGCCTTCGCCAGGGCGGCTTCGCCGTTGGGCGCGAGGGCGACGACGTCGAAGCCCTCTTCGCTCATCAGCATCGCCTCGAGGCCCTCGCGGACCATCGGGTGGTCGTCGACGATCAGGATGCGGATCATTTCTTCACTTCCTCGTACTTGCCGGCGCCGGCGTCATAGGCGACGTCCTTCGCCTCGCAGAGCCACTTCGTCAGCTCCTGCAGGTCCTGTCCGTCCTTCCACACGATCTCGTCGACATGGGCGTCGGCATAGACGACGTGGGCGACGACGTCGCGTCCCGTCTTGTGGTTGAAGCCGATCGCTTCCGCCTCGGCGTTGCCGCCGCAACCGCGGTACTGCAGGACGCCGTCATACTTCGTGCCCGGGCTTGAGCTCGCTTCCGGCTTGTCGCCCGTGTAGTCCGTCCACTGGATCTCGGCGAAGAGGAGTCGCTTGTCCGCGCGCAGTCCGTTCGTCGTCTGGCCCCAGAAGTCGCGCGGGCCGCGGCCCATCGTGGTGTCCCAGCCAAAGTAGGCGTTCATCACGTAGCTCCACGCCGGATTCGCCTCCTTCATCACGCGCGGGTGGTTCGGGCAGACGTAGCTCGGCGAGCTTGCGCTCATGGCGGACCACAGCGCGCCGTTGGTCAGGCAGTAGTAGCGCGTCTCCCTGTCCTGTTCGTAGCACGAGGTGAACCAGCTCATGTTCGCCACGTGATTCTTGGGACCATTGCGGTAGGCGCCGTTCGAGTTCCAGCTGATCCAGCCGCTCTGCTCCCAGTAGCACTTGCTGTTGTTGGCGCTGCCGCTCTGGATGTAGCCGACGTTCATGTGCTCGAGCGAGCCGGCGAGCGGATAGCGGTGGTAGTCGGTGTCGGCGGCCATGCAGTTGCCGACAGCCTCGGCGAGGTTCTTCAGGTTGGCCTTGCACTGCGCCGCACGGCTCGCTTCCATGCCGCCGGTGACGAAATGGACGAGCGACGCCACGAGAACGCCGATGATGCCGATCACGACCAAGAGTTCAAGAAGGGTGAATGCGCGCTTCATTGGATTGACAGGTTGGTAGGTTGACGGTTATTCGAACTGACGGTAGAAGAGGACGCGCGTCTGGTGCGGCGCGGGAATCCCGCCGCGGCGGTCGGCCGACTCGGTGGGGTCGCGCCAGACGACGGCCATGGCGCGGGCGCCGAGCTGCGGACGGACCTTGCCGCTGCCTTCGTTGCCCATCATCATCGGCTCCGTGCGCACGAACACGAGGAAGAGCTGCTGCTTCGCCTCGAAGCAATCGCGCCAGAAGCCGTAGAGGAACTTGCGGTCGGTCCACCAGAGACGGTCTTCGCTGTCCTGCATGTCGATGCCGCAGAAATTGTCGGCGCTGGCGTTCCAGCCGAGCTCCTGCCAGGCTGTCTTCCAGTTCTTGTGCTCGCCGTGGGTCTTCTGGATCAGCCGGCCGGCGATCGTCTCGAGGTCCTCCCAGTAGAGGCGGGTTCGGGTTCCGTTCGGGTACCCGTTGAACGCGTACTTGTTGTTGAAGGACGCGGCGGACTGCGACGGGTCGTACGCCTCGCCCTCGACGATGTTCGTCGACGCGCGGTTCCAGTCGATCGGCGTGTTGGCGAAGGCCGCCATCAGCACGTTCGTCGAGTCGCTGTACGGATTGACCTTGAAGCCCGCACCGGCGCTCGTGCGGGGAATCAGCGCGAAGTCCTCGCGCCCCTCGTCGGTGAACGGGTCGTAGGTGCGCCAGGCGAGACCGCTGTTGACCGCGTCCTCGAACCGGTCGGGGATGCGTCGCATGTTGGTCTGCGCGAGCGACTGCATGTCGCCGAACCTCGCGTCCTTGAGGCTGAAGCGGTTGCACAGGCGCGGCAGGAAGGCCAGCTCGTAGGCGCTCTGCATGTAGCCCGCGTCGCTCGTCGCCATGAAGATGTCGGGATCGCGGCCGTTCTCGCCGACGTGGTTGTTCTGAAGCCACGTCTCCTTCGTGAGGGTGCCGGAATGCGCGAACCAGTGCTCGGGCGCGTGGTTCCAGCGCGGGTCGGCGACGAGCGCGCCCTCGGGTGCGAGCTTCATCTCCTGTTCGGAGAGCGTGTCGAGGCCCTTGAGGGACAGGCGGAAGCGGACGCCCGTGTCGAAGCGGAAGATCGGATACTGGAGGCCTCCGACGTCTTGCGCGACGCGGCCCATCTGGCGGACGTTGAGGTTGTTCTGCGACTGGTCGTCGAAGACGCACGCGGGCACCATGTCCACGACCTTGCCCTTGTCGTCCTTGATGCGCAGCCAGACGCCGGCGTTGAGCCAGATGTCCTTGCCGCTGTCATAGCCGCCCTGAA